>DATBTA010000164.1:0-10832 GCA_036559505.1 Pseudolabrys sp.
TCTCCAGATCGCTGATGGACATCGCGCCGAGCGTGTCGCCATGATACGCGCCGTGAAAAGCGACAAACTGTTTTTTGCCACGCGCCCCGCGGTTGATCCAGTACTGCGTCGCCATCTTCATGGCGATCTCGACCGCCACCGATCCGGAGTCGGAGAAAAATACCCGCTCCAGACCGCCCGGGAGCAGCCGAGCAAGACGTCCGGCAAGCCGCAGCGCCTGCTCGTGCACAAGTCCGCCGAACATCACGTGCGGCATCGACGCGAGCTGCGTTTCGATTGCCTGCCGGATGTGCGGGTGATTATAGCCATGGCAGGCCGTCCACCAGCTTGCGATGCCGTCGATCAGTTCGCGTCCGTCCGCAAGAAAAATGCGGGCGCCCTGCGTCCGCGCGACCGGCAAAGGCGGCGACACGGTTTTCATCTGGGCGTAAGGCAGCCACACATGCGGCAGCTCCGGGTCATACCACCCGGGCGTCACGCCGGTTTTGCTGCTCCGCCCCGCCATTTGACGTTTCCCTGCCCCATTCGTGCTAAGCATCTGACCCATGACCTGGCAAGGTTACTGATGCACTCGCTCGACGCCTACGCGCAAGACAGGCTCGCATCGCTCAGGGAACGGCACCTCTACCGAGCGCTGAACGAGACGCTGCGCGAGGACGGCATCTGGGTCGAGCGGCATGACCGCCGGCTCTTGTCGTTTTCCTGCAACGACTATCTCAACCTCACCCAGCACCCCGCAATCAAGAAGGCCGCAATTGCCGCCATCGACGAATTCGGGACGGGCTCGGGAGCGTCACGCCTGGTTACCGGCAATCACCCGCTTTACGCAAAGCTCGAGGCGCGCCTGGCCGAATTCAAGCGCACAGAGGCGGCCTGCGTTTTCGGCTCCGGCTATCTCGCCAATACCGGGATCATTCCGGCACTCATCGGCAGCGATGGTCTCGTGCTGCTGGACGAATTCTCGCATGCCTGCATCTATGCCGGCGCGCAATTGTCGCGCGGCCAGGTCAAGACCTTCCGCCACAACGACGTCGGCCACGCGCGCGCACTGCTTGATGCGCATCGCACGCAGCATGACCACGCCCTCATCGTTACTGATGGCGTCTTCTCCATGGACGGCGATATCGCCCCGCTCGAGGACCTGCTGTCGCTTGCCGGGCAATACGACGCATGGCTGATGTCCGACGACGCCCACGGGATCGGCGTCGTCGGCGGCGGACGCGGATCGAGCTTTTCGGAGAATTCGCACATTGCCGTTCCGCTGCAGATGGGAACACTGTCAAAGGCAATCGGCTCCTATGGCGGCTATCTCTGTGCGTCAGCGCCCGTCATCGATCTCATGCGCAACCGTGCACGCACACTGGTCTATTCGACCGGCTTGCCGCCGGCGAGTGTTGCCGCCGCAATCGCCGCGCTTGACCTGATCGAGCGGGAACCGGCTTATGCGGCCCTGCCGGTCGCCAAGGCGAAGGCGTTCACCCGCCGCGCGGGACTTCCCGAAGCACAAAGCCCGATCGTCCCGATTGTCATCGGCGATGAAGAGGCGGCGCTGTCTGCTTCACGCGCTCTGGAAGACGAAGGCTTTCTTGTCGTCGCGATCCGCCCGCCGACGGTGCCCGCCGGAACTGCACGCCTACGTTTGACATTCACAGCGCAGCATCCGGACGATGAGATCGCGCGGCTCGCCGATATCGTCCGTGACAGACTGTCGGCTTAGCCGTGGCCGCCTATTTCGTCACCTCGACCGGCACCGATATCGGCAAGACCTTTGTGACCGCCGCCCTCATCCGCTATCTGCGCGAGTCCAACCAGCCCGTGGCGGCACTCAAGCCTGTCGTAAGCGGTTATGACTCGTCAGTAGTGGACACCAGCGACCCCGCGGTGTTGCTGGGTGCGCTCGGACGGCCGGTGACCGCCGACGAAGTGAATCAGATCGCACCGTGGCGTTTCCGCGCGCCACTGTCGCCCGATCTCGCCGCGGCACGCGAAGGACGCCGCATCAACTTCGACGAGCTGGTCAAATTCAGCCGTGCGGCCATCGACGGCGCAAAGGGGCCGCTTTTCATCGAAGGCGTTGGCGGCATCATGGTTCCTCTCGACGGGCAGCGTACAGTGCTCGACTGGATGGCGGCGCTGAATATTCCGCTGCTTCTTGTGGTCGGCGGCTATCTCGGGACCATCAGCCACACATTGACCGCGCTCGACGTCATCGCGCAGCGGAAACTGTCGATTGCGGCGATCGTCGTGTCTGAAAGCGAGCGCGATACCGTCGAACTCGCGGACACCGTCACCAGCATCACGCGCTTTGCCGGATCGGTCGGGGTCGTGGGCTTGCCGCGCCTGCCGGCGGGCATCAAACACCATCCCGCCGTTGCGAAGATCGCCTCGTTGCTCTGAGCCGGCCGGTCAGCTGTTGAGACTCAAAAACGTTTCAAGCATGCCTTCCAGATTGACCACAGCATGCAGCGTCATGGTCAGGAGGGTTGATCCGGTCGCCCATCGCGCCCAGCCGAACAGCACGCCGAAAGCAAAGACCTGCCCGATCAGGAACCAGTCGTATTGAACGTGAATGATCGCGAACAGCGCTGCCGTTATGAGGATGACAGGCCAGGCCAAGCGGGGCGAACGCAGCCAGCCGCGCATCAGGAAGCCGCGGAACAGGGTCTCCTCGCCGATCGGGATGAGAACCACGACCGCCGCCAGCAGCAATGGCAGCTGGCCGACGCTATTGGCGGCCTGATAGATGTCGGTCTGGAAGCGATCGACGACGCTCCGGCCCGCCAGCCAGCTCATGGCATCGCCGGCTGCGATCATCGCGGCCAGAATTGCCAGGCACAGCACCACTTCACCGCGACGCGGCAGCTTGTATCCGAGATATTCGGGAATGTTGCCTTTGTACGCGGCCGCGAGTGCAAGCATCGCGACTTGCACGGGCGTGGATACAAAGATGAACACGATGATGGCACCGCCATGCTGGCTCAGCACGGGTACATTCCGCAGATCGAAACCGTACCAGCCGACCAGTGCCGCCATGCCTGCGAGCTGGCCGGCGAGAAGCGCCATCGCGCCAAGGACGAACGTGGCGAAAAAGCCCCAGGGCCTGGCGTCGCCGCTTACTGCTGATTCTTCAGCCATTGATCGAGCGTAGCACGTTCCTCATCGGTCATGCCGGTCTGATTGCCAAGCGGCATGGCCTTGGTTTGTACCGTCTGCGCGGAAATTGTTGCGGCGTGCTTCTTGATGTCGGCGATGGTTTCCAGGGCGATATTTTTTGGCGCTTCCTGGAAACTTTCATGCGTCGGCTTGGCCGCGTGGCACATCACGCAGTGCTTTTGCACAAGCGCAAGCGCTTCGGCGTCATCAACGGCAAGCGCATATGAAAAGGGCGCGGCGACGATGAGAATTATCATCGCCGCCGCACCCAAACGCATCTGGCAGGCCTATGGCATCAAAATGGTTGAACCGGTCGTGTCGCGGCCTTCCATTTCCTTGTGCGCCTTGGCCGCGTCCTTCAGCGGATATTTCTGGTTGATCGGGATTTTCACCGCACCGGAGCCAACAACCTTGAACAGGTCCGCCGCGGTAGCGACCAGATCGTCGCGCTTTGCGACATAATTGTTAAGCGTCGGCCGGGTTGCGAACAGCGAGCCCTTGGTCTGGAGAATATTGATGTTGAACGCTTCGATCTGCCCTGACGCGCTGCCGAAGCTCACGAAGTATCCGAGTGGGCGCAGGCAGTCGAGCGAGGCCGGGAACGTCGTCTTGCCGATGCCGTCATAGACGACGTCGCAGAGCTTGCCGCTGGTGATCTCTTTGACCTTCGCAACGAAATCCTCGTCGCGATAAAGAATGGTGTGATGGCAGCCGTTCTTCTTGGCGAGCTCGGCCTTCTCTTTCGACCCGACGGTGCCGATAACGGTCGCGCCAAGATGATTGGCCCACTGGCAGGCGATCAGGCCGACGCCGCCGGCAGCCGCGTGGATGAGACAGACAGTGCCCTTCTCGACCTTGTAGGTGCGATTGAGCAGATACTGCACGGTCATGCCCTTGAGCATCATGCCGGCCGCCTGCTCATACGTAATCTTGTCGGGCAATTTGACCGCGCGGTCCGCCGGCACCAGCCGCTCGCCCGCATAGCCGCCCAACGGGCCAACGAAGGCGACACGGTCGCCGACCTTGACGTCGGTGACGCCTGGGCCCACCGCCATAACTTCGCCGGCGCTCTCGTTGCCGGCAATGAATGGCAGGCCGACCGGCGACGGATACATGCCCATGCGGAAATAGGCGTCGATGAAATTGACGCCGCAGGCATGCTGCTTGATCTTGATCTGGCCTTGGCCGGGTGCGGCGATTTGAACGTCCTCGTAAGTCAACGCCTCAGGACCGCCGGGTTTGTGAACGCGCACTGCCGCGACCATGTTTCACTCCTTGGAATAACGATTGTGTTGTTATCGGATGGAATTTAGGCGGCGATCATAGGCGGCCAATCGCCGAGCGCAAGGCGGATCAGCGTGCGCCAGACACGCGCAGGTTCGCGCCATTGATATATGAGGCACCGTCCGAAAGCAGGAAGAGCACCGCTTCCGCAACTTCGTCCGCCTGCCCCGCCCTGCCCATCGGAAGCATCGGCGTCACGCGCTCGACGCGCCCAGGCGGCTGAATATCGGTGTCGATCACGCCCGGCGTTATCGCATTGACGCGCATCCCCTCCTTGGCGACCTCCCGGGAAACGCCGATCACCATGGAATCGACCCCCGCTTTGGCAGCCGCATACCACACGCACTCATTGGCGCCGCCCAAAGGGGCCGCCATTGACGACAGCATCACGACTGACCCGCCTTTGCCGCCGTGTTTGGTCGACATGCGCTTGACGCAGGCGCGCAGGCAGAGCAGCGCGCCGAAAGTATCGAGGTCGAGCACCTCGCGAATGGTAGCGGAACTGACTTCGTCGAGCCTGGAATTGTCGCCGATGATCCCCGAGCTGTGCACGAAGTGCGTGATCGGCCCGAGACCATTTGTGGTGGCGTCGAACACCCGATCGATATCCTTCTCGACCGCCATGTCGCCCTGTACAGCAATCGCCTTGCCCCCGGCCTTCTTCACGGCCTCGACAACGCCTGCCGCGGCATTTGAATTGGTCTTGTAATTGACCGCGACGTCGTACCCGCGCGCGCCTGCCAATTTCGCAGTAGCAGCGCCGATACCGCGGCTGCCGCCGGCGATCAGCAGAACGGGTCGGGACATGGCTTGCTCCGTAATTTCCGGCGGCGATCGAACACGATCAGGCGGGTGGGCGCAACAATCCGATCAGAAAAAAATAGACCGCGATGAGAGACAGCGGCAGCGTTACATAGAGTCCCGGCGAGAGATCCTGCACGACGGCGACGAGCGCCAGAACCGCCCACGCCGCCAAAAGTGCGATGTTGATCGGGCGCCAGCGCTGCACGCGCAAAGGATGGAGGAACTTGATCGGCGCAAAGCTCAGGCCGGCAAGCACAACGACCGAAATCGTCGCGGCCCATTCCGGCGGCTCGAGCAGATAGAGATAGAAGGCGGCCAAATTCCATAGCGCGGGAAAACCACGGAAATAATTGTCGTCAGTCTTCATTTCGCGATCGGCGAAATAAAGCGCGCCGGTGATCACCACGACGACGGCGGCCGGAATGGCAAGCACATGCGGCAGCAGCCCGCTGGCCGCGATCGCAAAGGCCGGGACGAAGACATAGGCCGTGAAGTCGACGACGAGATCGAGCGTGTTGCCGGACCAGCGCGGCAACAGCTTTTCCACTTCGAATGCCCGCGCCATCGGTCCGTCGAGGCCATCCACGACCAATGCCATGCCGAGGCAAAAAAACATGCCGGCCCAATGACCGCCCGTCGCCAGGATCAGCGCCAGCAAGGCGAGCGCTGCACCCATCGCGGTAAAGACGTGAACCGTGAAAGCGCGGATGCGCGCGAAGTCCGTCACTCGTTGCCCCAGTTCAGCTTCACGATCTCAGCTGATTTTCCCGTCAAATTCCAATTGCGGCCATAGCCGCGAAACCGCGATTTGTCGGCGCGCGAGATAATGACATCCGGTCCTATCCAATAGTCGCTGTTTCTGATGATGACGTTCTGCCCCGGCTCCTTGCCGCGTACCGGCGTGATCGCCCCGTCGACATAATCCTTGATGCGCACGATGCGTGTCTCACCCTGGGTCTCGTAGCTGATCGGAAGCTGGCGCACGCCGAGAAATTGCCCGACCAGGATCGAGAGCAAATGCGTCGTTCCTCCCACGCGTCCCGTGAAGATCCGCGTCAACCCCTTCACCGCATAGGCGGAAGCAGCATCATCGACAAAGAGCGCGGCCGTCCAGTTGCCTCGTGACATGATGCCAGGCAGGTCCATCATCAGCCCGACTTTGATTCCGGACAGGTCCTCGCTGTCGAAATGCCCGTCGTCGATGCGGATGCCGGCCCATGTCTGGCAACGGCCTTCGGTCGGCGGATGGTCGCCGCGCGACAAAACACAAGGGCAAAACACCGTGCAGCTGCACGACAACGCCAGTTCGCCTTTTAGACTCCAACTCTCACGCAACGTCCCACTCCCGTTTCTTGTTTTTAGCCTAGTGCCAGTGTGCGGCAAATGCCGATACCGCAATACCCGTTCCAACGACAATCAACACCACGCCAACACCGTGCGCGAAGCGCCGCCCGGTCTGCAACTTTTCAATTGTCATCACCGCAGCAAGCCCGGCCATCCAGGCCACATTCATTACCCCAACCGCAAACATCACCAGCATTATCGCCCAGCAGCACCCAAGACAGTAAAGCCCCTGCTTTGTCCCGAGGCGGAATACTCCGCCGGGCGTCGTGGCCCAGTTGGTGAAAAAGAACGGGAACGGATTCTGGCAGTGCGTGAGACAGGCATGTTTGAGCGCGGAGAATTGATAGACGCCTGCAGCGATGAAAATGGCCCCTGCCAGAATCCCGCTCGCCGACGTAAAGCTGGTATCGAGCAATGCGGCGCGTGTGAGAACAATCTGCATCACAGTCGCGAGGAGTGAAAAGACGAGCCACACGCTTGCGTATCCTGCCGCGATCACAAGCGGCGATACGATCCGCTCGCCTTTGCGCGCGGCGGTTTCGGCGATCTCCGCATAAGTGAGGATCATGGGAGCCGCGCTCGGCAGCATCATTGCCAACGTCATCGCGCCCCACATCGATGCGGTGACGGCAGCGGCGGAGACACTCCAGGCTCCCTCCGGAAGCGTGCGGCAGAGCGCCTGCATCATGGCGAGCCACGAACCGGCCGGTGCAGCAATCAGCAGCGCGAGATAGAACCAGCCGAGGGCCGCAATAATGATGACGCAGCCGGCCGCGATCGCCTTCGGCCGCGCAAAAATCCGGCCGAGACCTGCTTCGGCAGGCGCCAGATGCGTGAACTGGTAGCCAGTGGTTTCCGTCATTTCGATTTGGCATAGCGTATTGCGCGGCAGGGCGATATCGCAACAAAGCGGCGTGGTTTCCGGGCCCCGCCTGGCCGTGCTACTGCGGTTAATGTTGAACCGGGCCAGGCCCCTGAATGCCGCACCAACGCGCCGATAACCCAGCCGCCATCGTGGTCGGAGGCGGACCTGCCGGCCTCACCGCCGCAATTTCGCTGGCGGAAGGCGGGGTCAACACGGCGCTTGTCGGCTTGCGCCCCGCAAAGGCGGACAATCGCACCACGGCTCTGCTTGCCGGTTCCGTCGCGGCGCTCGACACGCTTGGGGTTTGGTCAATGTGCGCGGAGAAGGCCACCCCGCTGCGCACCATGCGTATCGTCGACGATACCGGTCGCCTGTGGCGCGCGCCCGAGGTGAAATTTTCCGCCAACGAGATCGGACTCGATGCCTTCGGACACAATATCGAGAACCGCCATCTCATCGACGCACTGGCAAAGCGCGCACGCAACCTGCCCGCATTGTCGATCGTCGAGGATGAAGTTGTCGCCGTGTCATCACAGGCTGACGCCGTGGTGGTTGCCCTGAAGGGTGGCAAACCCTTGCGCGCACAGATCGTTGCCGGCGCCGACGGACGTCACTCGCTCTGCCGTGCGGCTGCCGGCATCACAACCGATGAGCACTGTTACCCGCAGACCGCGATGACGCTGTGTTTGTCTCATTCCCGCCCACATCACGACACGTCGACAGAATTCCATACCCCGAGCGGGCCGTTCACGCTCGTGCCCCTGCCCGGCAATCGCTCCAGCCTCGTCTGGGTGCTGGAACCCGGCACAGCTGACGAACTCGCAGACATGGACGATGCCACCCTCGCCGACGCGATCGAGAAAGCCTCACATTCGATTCTTGGAAAGCTGCAGGTCGAACCCGGGCGCGGCATGTTTCCGCTCACCGTTTCAACCGCGCGACGCTTCGCCGGCGAACGGATCGCGCTTGTCGGAGAAGCAGCGCACGTCTTGCCGCCGATCGGCGCCCAGGGGCTCAATCTCGGCCTGCGCGACGCGGCAACGATCGCCGAGCTTGTGGTCGCCGCACAACGAGCGGGCCGCGATACTGGCGGAGCCGACGTGACGTCCCGCTATGACCGCATGAGACGCACGGATGTCGGCAGCCGTGCGCTCGCGATCGACCTGCTCAACCGCTCGCTGCTGAGTGACTTCCTGCCCGTACAGGGCGCGCGCGGCCTGGGGCTTTATTTGCTCGACCGGATCGGCCCTCTCCGCCGCGCGGTCATGCGGGAAGGCGTTGCGCCGGCCGCGAGCCAGCCGCGCCTGATGCGCGGCGAAGCGCTCTAGCCGAGCTTCGGCGCTTTTTTCGTGCCGGGCGCCGTGCGAAATTCGGGCGCAATCGGCAGCGGCAGTGCCGGCAACGTCTTACCCGACTCCGTCCCGACCTGATGTGCGAACAGCCCGCGCTCGACAAAATGCGGATCGCGCATCGCCTCTTCGAGCGGAACGATCACGGTTGCGCAGCAATCAGCCTTCGCGAAAATCGGTCGCCACTCGTCCGACGTTTTTGTCAAAATCAGTTTTGCAACCGCATCGCGCGTCGCTTTTGGATCGCGTGCATCGTCGATGAATTCCTTCGGCAGCCCGATTGCCGCGGTGAATGCCGCCCAGAATTTCGGCTCGAGCGCGCCGCAGGCGATCAGCTTGCCGTCCTTCGCCGGATAAATCTGGTACCGCGGCGAACCCCCGACAAGCCAAAGGTCGCCCGGTTTCGGAAATTGCCCGGTGGCAACGCCGATCGCCAGCGCCGCCCAGGTAAACGTGAACATGGCATCGGTCATCGCGACGTCGATACGGCAGCCTTGTCCGCTCTGATCGCGCGCCCGCAACGCGAGCAGAATATTGATGACAGCCGGGAAGCTCCCGCCGGCGATATCTGCCGCCAGCATTGGCGGCACGACCGGCCGATCGACCGGGCCTGGCTGCAAATCGAGCAGGCCGGTATTGCCGATGTAATTGATGTCGTGCCCGGCCTCGTGAACGCGCGCCCCGCTCTGGCCGTAGCCGGAGATCGAGCAGTAGATCAGTTTTGGGTTGATCTTTTTCAATTCGTCATAGCCCAGATCGAGCCGGTCCATCACGCCCGGACGGAATTGCTCAACCACAATGTCCGCGCGCGTGATCAGGGGCATAAGCTTTTCGCGGTCAGCGTCGCTTTTCAGATCGAGCGTCATGCTTGTCTTGCCGCGATTGAGCATCGTGAAGGCCGCGCTTTCATTGCCAACGAACGGCGGAAAGCGCCGCGCATTCTCGCCGCCCGGTTGCTCGATCTTGAGCACCTCGGCGCCGGCTTCGGCGAGCATCAATGTTGCCAATGGTCCGGGGAGCAGCGTGGTAAAATCGAGGACAAAAAGGCCGGTCAGCGGTTGCATGACAATCCGACACACCTTGCGAGTGCCGGAGTTTGTCATGCCCCATGGGCGGCGTCACGCATTGCCAGAGCCACCCGTCGCGGGCAAAGTATTGTTCGACCGGTCGTGGAGTAGAGTTGAATGAGACAGCTGCCGCACATGGGAACCGTGCTCGGCATGCATGCTCATACATTTCCCGACAAGATCGGCGCGCGCGATCTTGAACGGGCGATGACCTTCCGGACGTGGCATGAACGCTCGTGCCGGCTCGCCAATGCGTTGATGGGTCTCGGCCTCTCCAAGGGCGATCGGGTCTGCGTCCTCGCTTATAACTGCGTCGAATGGCTTGAAATTTATGCAGCGACGGCGCTGGCAGGCCTGGTCGCCGTGCCGATCAATTTCCGGCTGGTCGGTCCGGAGATCCGCTACATCGTGGAGAATTGCGAGGCCGGTGCGCTCATCGTTCAGGATCTACTGATCGATGCGATCGAGCCGGTCCGCGATACGCTTCCCGTGTCACCCGACAAGTTCATCATTTTCGGCACCAATCGCCGGCATGCCGGCTACCGCGCCTACGAGGATATTATCGCAGCCGCAAGCGACCGCCCGCCGGCCGTGACCGTGATGCCCGACGACGCGTGGACGCTGATGTACACGTCCGGTACGACCGGCAAACCGAAGGGCGCCATTCGCTCGCACGGTGGCGGCGCGATGCTGTCGCTCGTGACCGACGTCGAACTTGGCTTCAGCTCACGGGATTCCGGCCTGCTGGTCATGCCGATGTGCCACGCCAACTCCTTGTTCTTTTTCGGCGCCTTTGCCTATTGCGGCGCGGCCTGCACGATTTACAGCCGCAGGAGCTTTGACCCGGAGCACCTCGTGCGCACGCTCGCAGACGGGCACGCGACATTCACATCGCTGGTGCCGACGCACTACATCATGATGCTCGGTCTTTCATCCGAGATTCGCGCAAGGCACGACGTATCGGCC
>DATBTA010000165.1:0-4021 GCA_036559505.1 Pseudolabrys sp.
CACCTCCACCGAATTGATCGCGGTGAAACGCCCGACATATTCGTCATAATCGAAGACGGTGCGCTTGACCGGCTCCGATACGGTCACTGTGGGTGGTGGTGGCCCACCACCCTGCTGCTGCCGCTCTCCGCAGCTCGCAACGAAAGTCGCAATCACGAGCGGCACCGCAAGTCTTGCGACGTGACGCATCAAGAAAAATGATGAAACAAGCCGTCGAGAATTCATGAATTCCTGCAGCCAAAGCGCAATGATCGCGGGCAGTCCCAATACCGTCGCCAGTGACCTATGTCCACCTCGGCAATTCGGCAATAGCTTGAAAATAATGCTTTTTATCGATGTGATTTGCCGCGAAAAGCGGCAAGCCATCCACCACCGAATAAAATCACGATGAGCCCGGCATAGACAACGGCGCCAATGATGGCGAGTACACCGAGCGTGGCAAGATCACGCAGGCCGCGCCAATCCCCGACCCACCCTGCAACAGGCGCGTGACACACCCATAACACTGCCGCGAGCACAACGCCGGCGAGGACGAACCGCAGAATTGACCGGCGCAAGCGTTCGTCGCGAGGCATATGACCCGCGCGCGCCGCGAACCAGGCCACCAGGCCGAGATTGATCCAGGCGCCGATCGACGTCGCCAATGCGAGGCCGATTTGCGCGAGCGGTCCCATCAGCAACACCTTGAACGCGATGTTGACCGCAGCGGCAAGCAACGCCGCCTTGACCGGTGTCGCCGTATCTCCACGCGCAAAGAAAGTTGCGACCACGCTGCGGATGAGCACGAACGGCAACAAACCGAATGCGTAAGCCATGAGCGTGCGCCCCGCCGCCTCGGCATCGGCCGCCGTGAAGGCACCACGCATGAAGAGCGCGCGCATGATAAGGTCGGGGATTACAAAAAAGGCGGCGACGCAGGGAATCGACAACAGCAACGTGAATTCGATCGCGCGCCCTTGCGCATGCGCGGCCCCTTGGTGATCGCCGCCCGCGATACGACGTGACATCTCGGGCAGAATGACGGTGCCGGCCGCAATGCCGATGACGCCGATCGGCAGCTGATTGAGCCGGTCGGCGTAATAGAGCGCCGATAATGCGCCCGCCGGCAAAAAGCTTGCGATGATCGTGTCTGCAAACAAGGCAAGCTGGACGCCGGCCGAGCCGACAATTGCCGGCCCCAAGGCGCGAAAGAATTGCCGCACGTCGGCATCGAGCTCGGGCCAGCGAAATTTTGTCAGTACGCCGGCTATTCCGGCATCGCCCGCGACCAGCAGGAACTCAAGAACACCGGCAACGAGAACGCCCCATGCCGCCGCGTGACCGGCGGTCGGAAAGAAAGCCGCAAGCGCCAACGCAACAATCAGCGATAGGTTGAGCAAGATCGGCGCGGCGGCGGCTGCAGCGAACCGTTGCAGCGCATTGAGGATCCCGCCGTAGAGCGTCACCAGCGTCACCAGCAGCAGATAGGGAAATGTGATGCGGGTGAGTTCGACAGCCAGGGCGAAACGGCCGGGGTCGTGCGAGAAACCGGGCGCCAGCACCTCGATCACCGCCGGCGTGAACAGCAGCGCAACCGCAAGCAACACAATCTGGCTCGCAAGCAGCAGGGTGAAGATGCGGTCCGCGAATAGAGCCGCGCGGCTGGCTCCGCCGCTTTCCCTTATGCGCGCATAGGCAGGGACAAACGCCGCGTTGAATGCCCCTTCCGCAAATATGGCGCGGAAGTGGTTGGGCAGCCGCAGGGCGACAAAGAATGCGTCGGCCACCGGGCCGGCACCGAGAACGGCGGCCAGGATGATGTCGCGGGCAAAGCCGGTGGCGCGCGAGAGCAGCGTGAAGCCGCCAACGGTCAAAATGCGCTCAATCATCAGGGAAAATCCCCACCGGAAAGCGTTAATGCAGCCGTTCGATACTTGAGCCCAACGCAACGATAGCGATAGTCAGATACGCGGAACTGCCTTAAGACAATTCTTCGCCGGAACAAAGAGCCCATATCAGCCGCTTCAACCGCCACCAATGGCCTCACCCATCATCCCAATTCTCCTGGCAGGCGGCGCCGGAACGAGGCTTTGGCCGGTTTCGCGTGACGCCCTGCCAAAGCAGTTCCTGCCATTGATCGGCGATAAGTCGACCTACCAGGAAACGCTGCTGCGCGTACGGGACGCGATGTTCGCGCCGCCCATCGTCATCACCGGCCCCAGCTTCCATTTCTTTGCACGGCGTCAAGCCGAGGAGATCGGCGTCGACGCGACGATCGTCATTGAGCCGATGCGCCGCGATTCGGGGCCCGCGATCGCCGCGGCAACCATGGTCGCCAGCCGCCGTGATCCCAAAGCCGTGGTGCTGGCGCTTGCCGCCGATCACATAATTCCAGACGTCGACGCATTCAGGGCAACCTGCCAGGCCGGACGTGTCGCCGCCGAGGCAGGCCGCATTGTCACCTTCGGTATCAAGCCGACGGAACCAAAAACCAGCTACGGCTACATTCTTCCCGGCGAGGCGATCGGTGATGGCGTCTACGCGGTGAAGAGCTTTGTCGAAAAGCCGGATGCCGAAACTGCCGCGCGCTATGTCCGCGATGGGTATCTCTGGAATTCCGGTAACTTTCTTTTCCGTGCGGCCGTGCTGCTATCGGAGCTCAAGCGCCTCGAGCCTGACATGACTTCCGCGGTTGACGCTGCAGTCGCGAATGCCAGCAACGATCTCGGATTTTTGCGCCTGGAATCGGGCGCATTTTCGCGCACACCGCAGAAATCAATCGACTACGCGGTCATGGAAAGGACCGATCTGGCGGCAGTCGCGCTCGGAAATTTTCGCTGGTCTGATATCGGCAGCTGGGATGCACTGTTCGATATTACAACCCCCGACCATGCAGGCAACGTGCTGCAAGGCTCGGTGGAGACGATAGATACAAGTGGTTGTTTGGTGCATTCCAACGATCGCCTGACGGCTGTCATTGGCGTCAACAATCTCGTGGTGGTCAGCACCTCGGACGCCGTGTTGGTTGTCCCGCGCGCCCGGGCGCAGGACGTCCGCGAACTAGTCGACAAGCTCAAGTCAGCAAAAAGACCGGAGGCAACCGACCACAAGCGGGTCCATCGGCCCTGGGGCTACTTCGAGTCGATCGACATGGGTGAGCGCTTTCAGGTCAAGCGCATCGTCGTCACCCCCGGCGGCACCCTGTCATTGCAAAAGCACCGTCATCGCGCCGAGCACTGGGTCGTGGTGCACGGCACGGCCGAGGTGACGATCGGCGAAAAGGTCCGCGCGGTGCATGAAAATGAGTCGGTCTATATCCCCATCGGCAGCGTGCATCGGCTGGCGAACAAGGGAAAAATCCCGCTCGAACTGATCGAGGTGCAGACCGGCAGCTATTTCGGTGAGGACGATATCGAGCGGCTCGACGACGTTTACAAGCGCACATAGGCGCTCATTTCGCCGATAACGTCCCTGCTCACGACTTCAGCGCGCGGCGCGTCGCGTCGATGATGCGATCCTGGGTCGGAGCATCAAGATAGGCGTGCATCGGCAGGCTGATCACTTCGGCAGCGAGCCTGTCGCTAACCGCCACGCCGCCCTTCCCGACCGGATAGTGCTTGTAAGCCTGCTGTCGATGCACCGGGATCGGGTAGTAGATTGCGGTCGGGATACCTTCGGATTTCAGCGCGGCGGCAAGCGCATCACGACGGCCGTGCGCGACCCGGATCGTGTATTGCGCCCACACCGAGGTGTAGCCGGCCGGAATGCGTGGCACGCCAACAACATCGCCGAGCCCTTCGGTGTAACGACTGCCAATCCTGTTGCGGGCATCGATTTCGTCGGGGAAGATCTTGAGCTTTTCAATCAGGATCGCCGCCTGGATCGTGTCGAGTCGCGAAGCAAGACCGATGCGGACATTGTCATACTTATCGCTCCCCTGCCCATGCACGCGCAGGCTGCGGAGGACTTCGGCAAAGCCGTCATCGTCGGTGGTCACGGCGCCGCCGTCGCCATAGCATCCGAGCGGCTTGGCGGGGAAAAA
>DATBTA010000166.1:0-12923 GCA_036559505.1 Pseudolabrys sp.
GAGGCAACCTCGCGGACAGCGATGCCAATACATCGCGTCCTTTGAGAGCGGCCTTGAGCGCGGCGAGCTCATCACCCGCGCGAGGCGTGCCGATCTGTTGCAGTATCCGGCGCCGGATCTTTCCGTCCTGGTCGTCGGCATTGATATTGGAGTCGATCGCGGCGGCGACCCTGTCTTGAAACATGCGCGCCAGCCGCTCGGTCTTTACCTGATCGCCGGCGACCATTGCCTCACTCACTTCGCCGGCGAGGGCATCGGCGTCATGAGGCAGGAGATCCCGCCGGATCCAATTCCACAAGGCGTCCAGCGACGAGCGTGCAATACGGCCCGGGTGCTTATGGTCGCCGCGATCGTCGACAATGAAAGGCTCAAGCGGCTTGAACAGCAACCGCGCGGAATCTTCTACGCGGGGAGCCACATCGCGCTGCTCGCGAACAATACGGCGAAGTTCCTGGAGAACGAGGTCCGCGCCGACGACGTCTTCACCGCGCAACACGCTGCGTTCGAGTTCGCCGATCAGCAGCGAACGCGCCCCAGGCGAGAGCTCGCGCAGAAAATGCCGCAGCCGTTCGACGGTCGTCTCGGCGCCCGCCATCCTCGGTCGATCCGAATTCAAGCCTCCGGGCTTGATACGGCGGCGGGCGTTAAGAAGTTATTAAGTGTAATTTGGACGCTACCCGACGGCCGTCCAGGTGCCGTCCGGATTGCGGCACGCCGTCCCGCGGGCGGTTTGCGGCTGCCCGCCGATATAAACCGTGTGGGTATAGGACCGGCAGTTACGGCCAGCCTGCTGATATTGAGGCCCGGGAACGATCGTGCCGTAGCGCCCGGAATCCGGATTGCGCCAGGACACCGGCGCGCCGGGCTGGCCGCGCTCGAGTGCGTCCATCTGCGCGGCGTAGGCGCGCTCCTTGTCCTCATCGTCAAGGGCGGCGCCGATTCGATTGCCAATCAGGCCACCAATTCCGGCGCCAATAAGTGCTCCGGCGACATGCCCGCCGGTGCCGCCGCCGAATTGAGAGCCAATGGCCGCACCCCCCAATGCGCCAAGCAAGGTACCTGTGTTTTCCTTGGGACCGGGGCCCATCCCGTCCGGGCTGCCCGCACATCCAGTGAGAATGGCACCCGCAACGGCCACGGCAGCAAATTTGAATGCCGACATTTTGGACCCCCCAAGGAACCCTGAACCCGCCACCTGCAGGGTCACGTTATCGGGAGGCTAGGATTGGGGCAAAACTCCGGCGGGCGACAAAAAGACATTGGCAGTCGCTCATACGGCTGGCAACACCAACTCGGCGCGCAGCCCGCCGAGTGGCGCCGTCCCGAGCGTCAGTCCGCCACCATAAAGCCCGGCGAGCTCAAGCACGATCGAAAGGCCGAGGCCGGATCCCGGCTTCGTCTCATCGAGCCTGCGTCCGCGCTTGGCCACTTGTTCGCGCTCAGACGGCGAGAGTCCGCGCCCATCGTCGTCAACAATGACCCGCACAACCTGGCGGTCGCTCGCTGTATCAGGGCGTTCCCGCACGACCTCAATCGCAACGCGCGATGTCGCCCATTTGCAGGCGTTGTCAACAAGATTTCCGACCATCTCTTCCAGATCGGGGCGCTCGCCGTGGAACTGTGCAGTCTCGTCGGCATGGACATCAATTGTCAGATTCTTGTCGCGGTGAATCTTTTCCATGGTGCGCGCAAGCGCCGTCACGACGGGTGCAGCCTGCGTGACAGATCCGACGACCGTCAATCCTGCAGCGAGGCGTGCCCGCTCTAGATGCCGCGCTACCTGATCACGCATGATATCGGCCTGCTCCAGTATCTTCTGGCCAAACGGCTCAGTGCCGTGCGCCGTGGCCTCGTTCACCATCACTGAGAGAGGGGTCTTCAGCGCATGCGCCAGATTTCCGACGTGCGTCCGGGCCCGCTCGACAATCTCCCTGTTCGTCTCGATCAATGCGTTCGTCTCGCGGGCGAGCGGAGCGATTTCTTCGGGGAATTTTCCGGTCAGACGCTCGGCACTGCCAGATCGAATGGCGGCGAGCCCATCGGTGATGCGCTTAAGCGGCGCAAGACCAAAGCGGACTTGGAATGTCGTCGTGAGAAGCAGGACTGCTGTAAGAATGGAAAATGTGATGATCAGCGCCTTGTCGAACGAACGTGTTTCGTCCGAAATTTCAGCGGCATCGCCCGCTACGGCGACAAGATAGTGCCCCTCTTCGCCCAGATCGACATTGCGCTCGACAAGACGCAGGCGCTGATCTTCCGGTCCGCCTACGTAGCCGGCGCGCGAGCCGTCCGCACTGCCGGGAATGCCTTGGTCCCGCAAGTGCGGCAAGCCGCCGTCCCACAATGAACGTGACGATCGAACTTCGCTCTTGCCCGGATCAACGCGCGTCACCTGCCAGTACCAGCCGGACAGTGGCAACTCGAACAGCGGCTCACCCAAAGATTGCGGAAATTTCTCACCGGCTTCTTCTGGCGACGCGATGTCGGCGACCAGCGTGCGGAGATAGACACCGAGCCGGCGGTCGAATGCACGCTCGACCGCCTGCCTGTAAAGCGACGACAGGACGATGCCGGTAACGAGCAAAATGATCACCGTCCAGGCGGTGGCTGACAGGAAAAGGCGAAGCGCAAGCGAATTGGCGCGCATGTCAACGCGCGTCGGGCGGCGTGAGCAAATATCCCAGGCCCCGCACCGTCTGGATAATCTCGACGCCGAGCTTCTTGCGAATGCGGCCGACAAACACTTCGATGGTATTTGAGTCGCGATCGAAATCCTGGTCGTAGAGATGTTCGACCAGTTCGGTGCGCGACACCACGCGACCGGTATGATGCATCAAATACGCAAGCAACCGATATTCGTGGCTTGTGAGCTTGACCGGATTCCCATTGACTGAAACACGGCCGGTACGGGTATCGAGCCGGACCGGGCCGCAGTTGAATTCGCTCTTTGCGTGACCGGCGGAGCGGCGCAATAGCGCGCGAACGCGCGCGAGCACTTCCTCGAGATGAAAGGGTTTGGCCACGTAATCGTCAGCGCCGGCATCGAAACCCTGAACCTTGTCACTCCAGCGGTCGCGCGCAGTCAGCATGAGCACGGGCATCGCGCGACCAGTGCGACGCCAGGCCTCAAGGACGGAAATGCCATCCATCTTCGGCAGGCCTATGTCCAGAATGACCGCATCGTACGGTTCCGATTCGCCCAGATAGTGGCCTTCCTCGCCATCAAAAGCGCGGTCGACGACGTACCCGGCGTCTGTCAGCGCGGTGGCAAGTTGGCGATTGAGATCTGGATCGTCCTCGATCACGAGGAGGCGCACGGGTTACTTCTCCGCTGAGCGGCTAAGCTGGTACTCACCATTCACTGCATCAATGGTCACGGTCACCACTTTGCCACTACGGCCGAGCAGAGTCAGCACATAGACCAACTTCTGGTCCTGCCGGCACAGCCTGGCCCGGACAACCTCGGAATACTTGCGGTGTTGCCGAAGCACTTTGATGGCCTGGGCAAGTGAAATCGCCTTATTGGCTGTGACAGCGGCGCGTTGCTCCGCCTTTGTCAGGCACGAGTCGTGTGAAGGCGCATCCGCCGCCCCGGCCGGAGAAGCAAGCAGGCCTGCCAGTAAGACCAATATGGTGAGGCGGGATACCGGCATAATGTAGGATTGTTAGCGGCGCGCCGGTGAACGCTGCGTGAACGCTGCGAGCCGGGAACCCGCACAGGCTAGCTTTCAAAGCCGTCGAAGGTCGCATAGGCATCCAGCGGTTCGCGTGGAGAGCGCCAGGAATTGATGGGTGCGGCCGCATCTTCGTATCCGAGGGCCATGCCGGAATAAATCATCAAATTTTCGGGAAGTCGCAGAAAGGCACGCACTGTACGGTGGAAGGAGACCCAGGCCTGCTGCGGACAGGTATGCAAGCCGAAGCCGCGGGCGAGCAGCGCAACAGTTTGAAGGTAGCCGCCGATATCGGCCCATTGCGCCGGCCCATGAACTTTTTCGCGCGCGAAGAAAATGGCAACCGGCGCGCCGAAAAACTCGTAATTGCGGGAATACTGGCGATAGCGTGCGGGCTTGTCGTCCCGCGGTACTTCGATCGACCGATAGAGCAATTCACCGACCGCAAAGCGCCGCGCTCGATAGGGTTCGGTCAATGGCTCGGGATAGATCGTGTAGTCGGTGCCCTCGCCTTTAGGCAACTCGGTTGCCATTCGTGGCGTAAGCAGCGCCTTGAGCTCGTCGACGCGCTTGCCCGCAATGGCATAGATCCGCCACGGCTGCATGTTGCCCGCCGACGGCGCGCGTGCCGCACGGTCAATGATATCGCGGACTGTTTTTTCAGGGACAGGCGTGGGCAGGAAGGCGCGGCAAGAATATCGTGAGGCAACGGCTTCAAGGACGTCCATTGGAATGGCTCCGCAATATGCGGGGCGATATTGGCGGGCGCTGCCGCTAAAGCCAAGCGGCGTCACTTGCGCGTGAGAATACGTGCAATTTTTTCAATCGAGCGGCCGCCGAAATATGCAGTGAGCACAATGGTCGCCCAGTGTGCGACGCCGCCCGAAAGCGGATCGGTCGACCCGAGGGCGAGAACCTTGTCCCAAACCACCACCTTCCACACGTAGATGACGAAAGCGAAGGCGAACAGCGGTCGGGGAAGCGCCGTATACCAACGGCCTTGTTCCGCGAGCACCAATTGCGACGCCAACTCACGCTCGCGCTGCTCGACTGCCAGTTCACGTGCAGCGAGATCCGCTGTGATTTTCTCGCTCGCGTTTTCTGCCGAAAGCCTTGCGCGATAAGCATCGAGCGCCGCCTTTGCGAACGGCCCACCGAGCAGGTTGCCAAGAGCGCCAAGGATGATCCCCAGCATCAAGGCACACGACTGATGGTACGGCGTCGCGCAATCTCGGTGATGAGACCGATCGCGATGACGTAGTAAGGAATGAATCTTGGCTCCAGCGCGACTTGGATCGCGCCGGTTACGTTCGGATCGGTCGCAAGCGCCATAAGGAAGACCGCAAGCAGCCCGGCGAGCACCTGAATGCGCGCCCAAAGGATCGTGAGCGAATTTCCGAACCAGGATTTTGTTTTAGACCACATTGATTGAATATCCTTCACATGCCGTGATGCTCTTTGGCGGCCATCGCCAATGCCGCCACCTTCACTTCGGCCACGCGACGGCCCCAGCCCGCGCCGAAGATCGGCCAGGTTCGCAGTGACCGGAGGAATCGCAGGCGCTCGTCGCAAATCCTGCTGACGAGCATCGTGGGGTCAACAGCATGTGTCGCGCCGATAACATCGTCACTGATGGTGACTGAGCGGTCCGACAGCCCGAGCAGGCGGCGAAGAACTTTCGCACTCCGCCCGATGCCGGAATTGATGCCATAGTCGAAAACCGCATAGTCCAAGCCGGCCGGCAGTTCATCGCAACGCTGCGCGTCCCAGTAGCGGGCGCGATAGATGCGCTTCGCTTCCTCGACCGTCATCGCGCGCACGTCGGCTGCGGTCGCTCCGGGATTCACATATTTCCGGTAGTCGAAGATCGTGATTCCGAAATTTGTCGGGCCGCCTGGATCGCTTGGGTGATTTGAGTAGCCACCCTCATGCGCAAGCAGAAGTGGCAAGCAAACGTCATATGTCGATTTCATGTTTGGTTCTTGCGAAGGCTTACGTGCCCGGCACCGACATTTCGAGGAAATAGACGATGAGGCGAACCTTGCCGGCGGTGAAGTTCCCGCCGTTGGCTGTCACGCGTACCTTCGTGTTGGCGTAAAAAGCGGTCGGGCCGATGACGCCGTTATTTGTCGAACCGAGCGCGATGCCGAGAAGATTCCCGAACTGCGTACTATCGCCGTTGATGCCGATACCGTAGGACGTTGCGCCTGTGATCGAGAGCGTAGTGCGTGATGCAACGCCCAGCACGACGGCGCGGTCCGGAATGAAGGCTGCGTCGGTTGTCTCGGTAAACGCACCGCTCAGGATCAATTCTTCTTCCTTGGCGCGCAGCGTCACGCGCCCGCCATGTGCTGTGAGGGCAACGCCGTCGCGCCATAAGCCGTCTTCATAGGTGACGGTCAGGCGTTCTGCCCTAACCCAGGCCTTCATCCCTGGAACGGGGACGATCCGGATCCAAGCGCCGCCGCTATATAGAGCGATTTGCGCATCCCAACCGCTCCAGGCGCCGCTTGCGCCCGACGCGGGAATATAGGAATTGCCTTCGCTTGGTGAGCCCGGCGGCGCGCTCAGCGCGCGGGACTCCACCGCAAGGTGCGTCAGCGCGTCGAGCAGCACGAGCGCTTCGTTGTGAGTGACGTGTTTTTGCGCCTGCGCGGCTTCGATCGCCGGCAGCGCCAGACGTGGCGTATCTGTCATTGAAGTCCCTAGATGTGGAGAACAGCCTCGGCCGCGAGGCCGCGGCCAACGGTCGCGGAAAGTTGCGCAACGCGAACGCTCAGACTCGGTTGAGGGGCGCCGAAATCGGAAAGTTCGTCGGCACTCGCGTAAAGCGCCATCGGTGCCGCCACGATGATCGAGCGCATGACGGCCGGACCCGAAAGAATATCGAGAACATATTGCTCGCTGTCCTCGCCGAGCGGCACCTCGCCGACCCAGTTGTCGCCGTCGATGCGTGTGCGCCTGACCCAGCTGAACGTCACACCCCCTGCCGCACGCGCCGCCTTCAGATGTACCGGCGCCAGCGGTCGCAGCGCGGTGGACTTTGGCGTCAACGGGAGCGCAATTGCCGTCGGGTCGCCGTGGTCGCGTCCGGCCGCCACGATGCGCAGCTGCAGGGTGCGCTCGAGCGCGTCGATGCCGCTCGCGACCGCCACGATATGCTGATTGAGCAGCACGAATGGCGCCCCGGCAGGCAACGGCGCGGCGATCGCCCATTCGGTTCCGGCCTGACCGCGCAGCAATCGGGACAATGCGTATGTGCGGTCGGCAACCAGTTCAGCGTTCGCGAACTGAACGATTTCCCAGGCTCCGTCCGGCCGCCGGACGGCCGCCGCATTTGCGCCGACGAAGAGCGCGCTATCGGAAACCGACGTGAGCTGGCCTCCGAAGACGCGCACGCGAACGGTTGCACGATGCCATCGGGCCGTCGGCCCCGCGGGAAGGTCTTCGAGAGTCTCTCCCGCGATCGACGGCGCCAGTGCTTGCGCGGCGGGGCCGTAGCTTAGTCCATCAATGGACGACCAGATGGTAACCGCCCCAGGCCACGGATCGACGAAGACAGCGAGGCGCGCCAGCACGGGCGGCTGCGCCGCCTCAATAGACGGCAGATCGAGCGCCAAGGCGTGCACGGGGCCGGCCGCAGGGGGCGGACCGGAAACGCGCAAATGCGGCGGGGACAAAGCGAGATTGAATGCTTCCGGATCAATTGAACGTGCCCTCACCGCGCGGCTTTCCGTATCGCTGATTTCCTGCAGCTCAACGAGATGACGCCGCGTGTTTACATTCAACCCGACGACGTCGCCTGCGGCGAGTGCGAGTTTGCTCCGCGGCAACGCGAAATCGGCATTTTCGCGACCCGCCCACAGATCCTGCAACCAGATTTCCGCCCGGCGCGTTGCCTCGCCATCGCTTGTGACTACGGCAAGGTCTGCATGTGCGCTGCGCGATGATCCGCCGACTAGACGGCGTGAGGCCGCGGCTGCGCGCAAGTAATCGGCGCCGATATCGGTGAAAGCCAACGTAACTTCACGTGGAAGTTCGGTCTCCTGTCCGCGCACCAGCCGCACGGGCGCGCCATCATCGGGCAACACAAGATCGTCGTCGATCAGTTCGGCCACCGGCAGGCCGCCGCGTTGGCGGAAACGCAGCACACCGTCCTGCTCGAACGCGTCAAACGCAAATGCAAGCGCCAACGGATCCAGCATCGCACGCGGCGTCATTGGCCTGTCGACGACGTAACCGTGGGCGCCGTCGCCGAGCTCGCTCGTATCCACGTCACTGATGCCGCTGTCGTCCAGAATCGTCGAGACGAGCCCGTCGAGTGGTGTCGACCCAAGCCGCCCTGTGAGCCAGTGCCCGGTTTCCCAGTTCGCCGCGTCACTCCACACCTCGGTCAGCGCCGGGAATGCCGGAAACGGGCGTGCGTCCCATGTCCACACATGGATTCCGTCAGGCGGAATCATCCGCCCGCCGTAGACGCCGGAGATCGGGTTGAGCGGTGATTCGCCGAAGGCTGGATCGAAGGCGCCGAGCGCAGCCTCGAGATACCGGCGCTGGATCAGATCGTCACGTTTGCCGCTAGAATAGTGCGGCAGGCCTGCTTCCGACGATTTGGGGTCGGGAAAAACACTGGGCTGGTTCGCACCCTTATCGACCGCCGGACAGCCGATCTCGGTGAGCCAGATGGGTTTCGATTGCGGCAGCCAGGCCGTCGGGCTTGCCAGCTCGCTCCCGCCAACGCGCTCGTGATGCGGCTGCGACCAGAAATGCCAAATATCCTTCTGGCGGAAAACCCACGGTTTGCCGAGACCGTCGGTGATGGGGGTCCGCGTCTGCGTGTCGCGCGCAGTGTTGTCGGCGTAGAACCAGTCATACGCCTCGCCACCTGAAAGATTGCCGGCGAGATAGCCAAGCCTGTACGCGCTGCTGGTCAGCGAAAGGTCGCGCTGATCCGCCGTGTCCCGCCAGTCCGAAAGCGGTGCGTAGTAGTCGATGCCGATCGCGTCGATCGAAGGTGACGCCCACAGGACATCGAGCGGAAAGCGAACTTCGCTTGCCGCGCCGTCGACGGCGTGGGCGCCATATTCGGTCCAGTCGGCGCCATAGGTTACGAGGGTGTTCGCGCCGACGATTGACTTCACGTCGGCAGCAAGCGCCGTGAGCGCACTTACGGCTGGGTAGACACCGGATGCCGAACGCACGCGCGTGAGCGATTTCAATTCCGAGCCGATTAAGAATGCGTCGACGCCGCCGGCGGTCGTTGAAAGCGAGGCGTAGTGCAGCACGAAATTGCGGTAGTTCCACTGGTCGGCGCCGCCACCGAAGAAGGCGCCAACCTGGGTTGCCGCCGCCGCGCTCCCATCCGGCGAGCCGGTCCGCCCGGGCGCAGGGTCGCAAGTGATGCGTCCCCGCCATGGATAGGCTGGTTGCGACATCGCCCCGCTTAACGGATCAGGCAACGTGTTTCCCGCCGGAATGTCCAGCATCAGAAAGGGATACAGCGTGACCTTGAGCCCGCGGCTTTTGATCTCCGCGATCAGGTCCCGAATGCTCTGATCAGACGGCGTGCCGCCGAAGGCTGGCCTGCCCTCAACAGTGGAGACGAGATGCGCCCCCGCCCGGTCGAGTCCGGCAACCGACCATGTGCCCCCGTAGGTCTGCTTTCCGCGGTTGTCGACGCCCGGCATCACCCGGCATTGGCCGCAACGCAGATCGGTGCCGAACCATGCCACCACGATCGCCACGCGTTCGATGTTCGGAGCCACCGCCTGCAATTCGTCGAGCGCGGCGACGGCGTCGGATGGCGCATAACTAATATGACGGTTCTCCGGCGCCGACTGCCCAGGTCCGAGCGTCTGCACCACGGTCCCCGGCGCATAGCCGAACTCGGTCGTTCCCGGAATGAGCGTCACGGCGCGAGCCATCCGCTCAAGCCGGCCGACCGGGCGCACAATCTCGAACGACAGCTGCGGAATACGGTTACCGAAATTCGCAAGCGGCAGACGCTCGAACACGATGTAGGCAAGCCCGCGATAAGCCGGCACGTCGCCGTCCTTGGCGACAATCAGCGGATCGGGCGCTTGCGCCTCGTCACCCGTATAGGTGCGGATGGAAAGGCCCGAGAGATCGAGCGGTTTGCCGTCGGCCCAGATGCGCAGCACAGCGCCGATCGGCCCTTCGCAAAGACCGACCGCAAGGTTGGCATAATAGGAATATGTCGTTGTGTTCGTCGTGACGGCCGGACTTCCGCCCATGCCTTTCCCGCCGCCGCCCGCTGTCTGCGACGTTGTGCTGACCACCTCTTCGAGATTGGTCGCCCATATCACCTGGCCCGGAAGGCGCGCGCGGCCATAGACACGCGGGATCGGCGCACCCTCGGTGGACGCCATCACCGCAAGATCGGCGAGGCGCGGGCCTTCCTGCGCGATCTCCTGCCGGCTTCCGAACAAGGCACGATCGATCGCATTGCCGGCAAGGGCGCCGATGAGGCGGCCCGCAATGGCGCCGGCTGGCCCAAACACCGCCTTGCCGGCGGCAGCGCCGGCAACTGAAAGAACAAGCGCAGCCATCAGCCGGTCACTCCAGGAAATTGAAACGCGAATGCAAGACGCCGGCGCCACCACGGCGCGATGGCAACTTCCGCAACGGCCGCGCCGTCGTGCGCATGGACCATCATGCCGTGCGCTGTGACGATCGCGGCATGCTTGGCCGGTAAATTCGCGCGCCAGCGGAACAGCAGCACGTCGCCCGGGGCAAATCCGTCCGGCGGAATTGCAATCAGATGCCGTGCGGCTGCGTCGGCGAGCGATTCCTCGCACGTCGCCTCCGCCCAGTCCGGCGCGTAAGGCGGCGCTTGTTCCGGCTCGTCGCCAACGACCGCGCGCCAAACGCCACGCACGAGACCGAGGCAATCGCAACCCACACCTCGCAGCGAGGCCTGATGTCGATAGGGCGTGCCGATCCAGCGCCGCGTTTCCGCGACGATGTCGTTTCGGTGGATGATCATGTTCAGCTTTGGCGGCTTGCGCCGTTGTGGCCGGGCTCGCCCGGCAGCGGATGCGCGATGACAAAGTCGTTGCCGGGGATGTGCGGGAATCCTCGGAAATTCACGGCATTATTGAAGCGGGCACGGCAGGTCTCAAACCGCTTGTCGCAACCGGCCGTTACGAAGAACGTGTCTCCTGCCACGATTGGCTCCGCCATCGCCTGCCACAGCACAAGCCGGACGGCGCCGGCATTGCGATGGCTCTTCACCTCCGCGCTCAGGCCGCTGTTTGCCCCGCTGGTGAAGGTCAGTTTCCCGGCGGTGAACCAGCTGCCTTCGAAGCCATCGAGCCCACCCGCGGTAAAGGCAGCTGTCGCCTCGGGCGAAATGACGGCGCCGTCGCCACGGAAAGCCGAGTTTGTGAGATCGATCCTGCAGCGGCCGTCGCCGAGATCGGCAGAGCACGTTGCGGTATAGAGCCGGCCGCTTTCCTGCGCGAGCCGCTCGCTCAGGCCCCGCACTTCCGCGGTGAAGGCCTGGCCTTCGCGTCTCACTTCGCCAAGCGTTCCTTTTGCAAGTAACACGCGCAGCGCGGGTTCGCTCCAGTCGACAAGCCAGATCTCGATCATGGCCGCATCGTACCGGCCGGCGGCGAGATCGGGCTCGTTGAGCGAATCGCCGGCGAGCGCGCCCGAGAGCTCTGACGAATCGACGGCAAGCCCGAGCTTCTGCGTGACCTCGCTGCCAGTGAGGCCGCCGCCTGCGCGACAGGCGACGGCGTCGAGGGCGATATCCCCGTCATGGTCAGTGAACCCCTGCGTGACCCCGTCGGCGCGTTTGATCACCCAGCAGCGGCAAAGCGTGGTTACGCCGGAGTCGAGCCGCGTCTGCAACGCGGGTGGAATTGTGTGCATTTGGAATCCTTAAGGCACCATCCTGGGACGGCTCCTGAAAAAATAAACGGTGGGTCATGTGAGATCCGACGCCGGTTCGCAGGCGACCATGGCCGCGCAAAACCATTTTGCATCAGCTCTACTTGGACAAGGTTTTGCGAGCGGCTTCCAGGCACATCTTCGCGCTGGCTTCCATCCGGGCCTGCATTGCCGTCCGGTATTTTTCCTCGCTGCCGGTGGCCTCGAGGGACCTCACCTCATCATTTGAGATTTTGTCAGCCAAATCGCCTGCATTGCATTTGCAATAGTCGTGGATCGCCGAAACGGGAACGCCCTTGTTGCCTGGGGCATCCAATTGGGTTTTGAGGCAGCTACGCATGAGCGCTTCCATGAACGTTGTGCGCACGTCGCCCGTCAGGCCCTGATCGCTCCAGGCAAATTGCACACTTGCCAAAAGGATTGCGATTACAGCAGGTGCAGTCCATCTTGCGATGTTGCGCACGTTGTCTCTCCGCGAATATTCATTTGTTCTCGAATGGGAGAAAATATAGCACGGCGCAAGGAAGGCTAAAGCGCCTTCCTTCCCGGATTGACATTAAGGCCTGATCTCCACTAGCGGGATTTTCGGAATCGCGCCCGCGGCAAAAGCCGAGAGATCGACTTCCAGGTAGTCGGTATCGAAACGCACCGGCACGTCGAACAGGAAACCGGCGGTAATCGCCGCGCCCTGCGGCGGGATGTGACCTGGAAGAAACGTCACGACGCCTGTCGCCGCGTCGACGATGAATTGCGTCCCCTCGTCCGTTTCTGTTTCAGCGACCGCCACGCGGGTGCTCCCGGGCACCGGCTTCGCGATCGGACGCCGGTAGGGTGAGTAAAGCGCGCCATAGGTCTTGCCGAGCTGGAAAGTCGCCGTGACGCCATCGCCGGTTCCGACAATCTGATCCGTTGGCATTATCGATACGCCCGGTACAGCAGAGGAATGGTCGAGCCGGTCGCGCCAGCGAAACCCGTAGAGGCGTCCGCGCCGCTCCTCGAAAAACGCGACAACCTGCGACAGCGCCTCGAAGGTCTTCACGCCGTAACCGGCGTCGTAGCGCCGGCGCGAGTGCGCCCAGCGAGCATTGCGTTCCTCGGCGCCGGAGCCCAGCGTCACCACATCGGTGCGCCGCTGCGGCCCGCCGGCGCTTTTCAGCGCGATGTCGAGCGGAAACAGGACTTCGTGGAATGAAGCCATGGGTTACCTTTTTGGATAAAATTCGGAACCTGTGCCGGTCCATTGCCGTTTCGGCGGCATGGACACGCCGAATGTCCTCTTTCACACCGCGATATTGGTGATCGGCGTTCTGGGAATTCTCGTATCCCTCGCCG
>DATBTA010000167.1:0-3709 GCA_036559505.1 Pseudolabrys sp.
ACCATCCGCCCGATCGCCGGCACGCGACCGCGTGGCGCCACGCCGCATGAGGACAAGGCGCTGGAGGACGAACTGCTGGCCGATCCCAAGGAGCGCGCCGAGCACCTGATGCTGCTCGATCTCGGCCGTAACGATGTCGGCCGCGTCGCTGCCATTGGCACCGTCAATGTGACGGATCAATTTTTTATCGAACGCTACAGCCACGTCATGCACATCGTGTCGAATGTCGAGGGCAAGCTCGCAGGCAATCGGGATGCGCTTGATGCCCTGGTGGCCGGTTTTCCGGCCGGTACGGTTTCCGGCGCGCCGAAGGTGCGCGCGATGCAAATCATCGACGAACTGGAAAAAGAAAAGCGCGGGCTTTACGCAGGCTGCGTTGGTTATTTTTCGGCGGCCGGTGAAATGGACACGTGCATCGTTCTGCGGACGGCACTGGTGAAAGACGGCAAGATGTACGTGCAGGCCGGCGCCGGCATCGTTGCCGACAGCAATCCCGATTTCGAGCAGCAAGAATGCATCAACAAGGCGAAGGCCTTGTTTCGGGCGGCGGAAGAGGCCCGCCGATTTGCCAGCACAGCCAAACGCGGCCAGTAACCACCGCCGCAGCCCGCTCCTTGACCCCCTTCTAACCCCACCGTAAACCCTTGCAAGCACGGTGGAACATGATCGTCCTCATCGACAACTACGACAGCTTCACCTTCAATCTCTTCCACTATTTGGGAGGGCTTGGGGCGGACGTTGCCGTGTATCGCAACGACAAGATCTCGGTTGCTGACGTGATGGCCTCGCAGCCGGACGCGATTGTGCTGTCGCCCGGTCCATGCACGCCCAATGAGGCCGGCATCTGTCTCGCGTTGATCGAAAAAGCAGCGTCGACTATTCCGATCCTTGGTGTCTGTCTTGGTCATCAGGCCATTGGGCAGGCATTTGGCGGCAAAGTCGTGCGCGCAGCGCCAATCCACGGCAAGGTATCGGAGATCAAGCATGCCGGTACTGGACTCTTCCGTGGCATCAACGGCCCCCTGAAAGCGACGCGCTATCATTCGCTGGTGGTTGAACGGGCAAGCATGCCTGCCGCCCTGAAAGTGAATGCCGAAACCGACGACCGGCTCGTGATGGGGCTCATGCACGAGACGCTTCCCGTCCACGGCGTGCAATTTCATCCCGAAAGCATCGCTTCCGAGCACGGGCATTTGATACTGAAGAATTTTTTGGACATTGCCGCCGCCTGGAACGCCAAACGCGGGCGAAGCCCAGTATCCGCGCGTAAGTCCACCGACATGCACGCAAGAGCCTGACGTCCCATGGCCAACGATTTCAAAGCGCTCATCGCCAAAGTCGCGACCGGCGCAAGCCTCACGCGCGAAGAGGCCGCTGGCGCCTTCGACAGCATGATGTCGGGTGAAGCGACGCCCTCGCAGATGGGCGGCTTGCTAATGGCGCTGCGCGTGCGCGGCGAAACCGTCGATGAAATTACCGGCGCGGTCACGACCATGCGCTCCAAGATGCTCGGCGTTAAGGCGCCGCCCGGTGCGGTCGACGTGGTGGGTACCGGCGGGGATGCATCCGGCTCGTTCAACATCTCGACTTGCGCGGCATTTATCGTAGCCGGTGCCGGCGTTCCGGTCGCCAAGCATGGCAACCGCGCGCTGTCGTCGAAGTCTGGCGCAGCTGACGTTCTGCAGGCACTCGGCGTCAAAATCGATCTCGATGCCGCGCAGGTTGGTACTTGCATTCGCGAAGCCGGGATCGGCTTCATGTTCGCGCCGGCGCATCATCCGGCGATGAAGAACGTCGGCCCGACGCGGGTCGAGCTCGGCACCCGCACCATTTTCAACCTGCTTGGGCCGTTGTCGAACCCGGCAAGCGTCAAGCGGCAGATGATCGGTACATTTTCCAAGCAATGGGTCGAGCCGATGGCGCAGGTGCTGAAGAACCTCGGCTCGGAAAGCATTTGGGTCGTGCATGGTTCGGATGGACTAGACGAAATCACCACCGCCGGTCCGACCAGTGTTGCGGCCCTTGAGAATGGGACAATCCGGACTTTCGAGATTACTCCGGAAGATGCCGGACTTGCGCGGTCGACACCTGAAGCGCTGCGCGGCGGCGATGCCGAGCAGAACGCAAAGGCATTGTTCGACGTGCTCAAGGGAAAACCGGGCCCCTTCCGGGACATATCGATCCTCAATGCCGCCGCGGCGCTTATCGTTGCGGGTAAGGCGAAGGATCTCCGGCAAGGTGCTACACTGGCGGCGAAATCGATCGCGAGCGGCGAAGCCGAAGGCAGGCTTGACCGTCTCATTGCGGTGTCGAACGCAGCGGAGGCCTAGCGTGTCGGACATCCTCGCCAAGATCGAAGCGTATAAACGCGAAGAAGTTGCCGCTGCCAAACGCGCGCGTCCTCTCGCTGCACTGGAGAAAGAAGCGAAGGCTGCGCAGCCGCCGCGCGGCTTCCTGCGCGCAATCGAAAAACGGATTTCCGGCGATAATTACGCGCTGATTGCCGAGATCAAGAAAGCAAGTCCTTCGAAGGGGCTGATCCGTGCCGATTTTGATCCGCCGGCGCTCGCCAAGGCCTATGAGGCAGGTGGCGCGTCCTGCCTTTCAGTCTTGACCGATGCCCCCTCTTTCCAGGGCAGCCCCGAATTCCTTACGGCTGCACGTGATGCCACCGCATTACCGGCGCTGCGCAAGGATTTCATCTTTGAGCCCTACCAAGTGGTGGAATCGCGTGTTCTTGGCGCGGATTGCATTCTGATCATCATAGCGGCCGTCGACGATGCTGCAGCCCGTGAAATCGAGGACGCAGCGTTAGCCTATGGAATGGACGTGCTTGTTGAAGTTCATGATGAAGTTGAACTGGCGCGCGCCCTCAAGCTGAAATCCCGCCTGATTGGCATCAATAACCGCGATTTGCGGACATTTGAGACATCGCTCGCCGTCAGCGAACGGCTTGCGCCGAAAATCCCGCGTGACCGCGTTGTTGTCGCCGAAAGCGGGCTTAATACGCCAGCCGACCTCGCCCGCCTAAAGCGCATTGGTATTTCGACGTTCCTGATCGGGGAAAGCCTCATGCGGCAGGCCGACGTCGCGGCCGCCACCCGCGCGCTTCTGGCACTGGAGCCGCGCAGGGCCGCTGCGGAGTGATGGCTATGGCAAGGCGCAAAAGAGCCGTTCAGCGCCCCAAGAAAAAGGCCGCTAAACGCAATCGCAAAGAAAAGGCAGAGGCCAAGCCGAGACCTGCGCCAAGGCCAGCCGACCCCACTCCGGCTTTAACGCCGACGCCCCTCACCCACATCGACCAGCGCGGCGAAGCTCGCATGGTCGACGTCTCCGAAAAGGGAGCCACCGAGCGCATCGCGATCGCCGAAGGGCGCGTGCTGATGCGCAAAGAAACGCTCGATATTGTCCTTGAAGGCAATGCGATGAAAGGCGACGTGCTGGGCGCCGCGCGGCTCGCCGGCATCATGGCCGCCAAGCGCACGCACGGCCTCATCCCGTTGTGTCATCCGTTGCCGCTCACCAAGGTCGAAATCGATATCAATCCCGAGCACTCACTTCCCGGATTCCTCGTCCAGTCGACCGTGAAAGTAACCGCGAAGACTGGCGTTGAAATGGAGGCACTGACGGCAGTCTCGATCGCATGCCTGACGATTTACGACATGGTCAAGGCAGTGGAACGCGGGATCCGCATCGAGGGCATCCGCCT
>DATBTA010000168.1:0-18068 GCA_036559505.1 Pseudolabrys sp.
TCCGAAAAGATCAACCGGAATTAAGCCGACCGGATTGAGCCTGAGGCCACGCGCTACAGATATCGCGTCCTCCAAGCTCTGCGGGTCCATGGTGAATGTCGCCTCGTCGACATCAACGAACACGGGCGTTGCGCCGAGCCAAGCGACGACTTCAGCGGTTGCACAAAACGTGAACGCGGGACAAAACACCGCTTGTCCGGGTCCGACCGCTTTCGCCATTAGAACAAGAGCGAGCGCGTCGGTGCCTGAAGAACACGAAATGACGTGCCGAGCATGCGTGAATTCCGCCAAACGATACTCGAGCTCGGCCACTTCGGGGCCCATGATGAACTGGCCGTGCGACAGCACCCGCGCGATTGCTTCGTCGACGCGACTGCCGAGCCGGCGGCGTTGCGCGGCTAGGTCGATGAATGGAATTGTGTGTGTCTTCGAGGCTGACATCGGCGCTCGATGTCGGTCACAGGATGAGTTCAAGCATGGCCTCCGCATTGATGCGGTAGCGTTCGTTTGTTCTCGGGCAAACGAGCGATGGTCCCAACCGCTCCCCGGCCCGGCTGACCCATCCGATCCGACGGCCAGGGTTACCGATGACAAGTGCAAACGGCAGAACGTCCTTGGTCACGACAGAGCCCGCGCCGACGAATGCGTATTGCCCGATAACGCGGCCGCAGACGATGGTCGCGTTGGCGCAAATGGTTGCGCCGTGACCGACTGTGGTGGTCATGAACTCGGCTCTGCGCGAGACGTGTGCGCGCGGGTTGAGCACATTGGTGAAAACGCATGAAGGACCGCAAAAGACATCGTCGCCGAGCTCGACACCTTCGTAGACAGAGACATTGTTTTGGATCTTCACACGACTACCGATCTTCACCTTGGGTCCGATCATGCAATTCTGTCCGATCGAGCAGTGCTCGCCGATGTCTGAGCCCTCAAGCACGTGACAGAAGTGCCAGATCTTCGTTCCGCGGCCGATGCGCACGCCATCGTCGACGGCACTCATCGTGTTAATGAGCACGCCAGGGAAACGCGGATCTTCGACCATTTCAGGCTGGGGCCGGCTCATGACTGCACCCGCGCCACGAAGGGGTGCGCCGCCGCGCCTGCGTTGGAAAGCGGCATGGTGCGGATTTCGGACGCAATCTCGACCGAGGGCCGTACGACTTCGACGCCAAAACCATTTCCAGCAAGGATCTCCCGGTAGCTCAAGACATGGAGATCCGTGAACCCCTCCGAAAACTCGATGTCTTGTCCGTCGACCTCGACAGAGCGATAGGTCGTCTGGCCCGGCCTCAAGTTTTCGGGCAGGTCGCCGCGATCGAGCGACAGATACCAGCGCACGAGCGCCTTCTGGCAGCGCATTGTTCCCGCCGCGCGATTTTCGTCGCGAAGCTGAATCGAGTGGCTTTCGACAGCGCCGAATACGAACGTCAGCATGTCGAAGAAGTGGATGCCGATGTTCGTTGCGACGCCGCCGGACTTCCGCTCGTCCCCTTTCCAGGAGATGTGGTACCAGCGTCCACGCGAGGTGATGTAGGTGACGGTCACCTCGTGATCCGTGCGTGCAGAAGCTTCGACCTGGGCTTTCAAGGCGCGGATTTGCGGGTGGAGGCGTAACTGCAGGATTGTTGAGATGCTGCGACCCGTTTCGCGCTCGATCTCCGCCAGACCGTCCAAATTCCAGGGGTTGAGCACCAGCGGCTTTTCGCAAATTGCATCGGCCCCAGAGCGCAAGGCAAAGCGGCAGTGGGCATCGTGCATATAGTTCGGCGAGCAAATCGAGACGTAGTGCACGGGCCGACCCTGCCGGCGCAACTTGTCCACGTGGCGGTCGAAGCGTTCGAACTCAACAAAGAAGTGCGCGTCAGGGTAATAGCTGTCGATCACGCCGACGGAGTCGCTGGGATCCATTGCGACCGCGAGTTCGCCCCCGACGGCCTCCATCGCCTTCATGTGGCGTGGCGCGATGTAGCCTCCGACACCAATGAGTGCAAAACGATTCATCCTCGAAGTTCCCGATTGCTGGTCCACCGATCGTCAGATCCGATCATTCCAATTCGGCCCGATAGGAAATTGAGGCCGGGCTCAAGTCAAGTCGCCATGATAGTCCTAACCGTGCGTGGTGCGGGCACATGTGCGCTCCTATTCAGTTGCGTGGCCATTGCCGCGGATCGGAGACGCTCGCCGGCAGGTTCGCAAAGCAGGCAAAAGCTTCCTTCGATGCCGCATCCGGCAACGCAAGAGCACTGACGGCCGCGACATGAACGGCAAGCTGTTCCGGACGCTCTACGCCCACCAGCAGAGAAGCGTGCGCGGCGCGGTCTCTAACGGCGCAAAGCAGCAGCTCGCTCCGTGAACGCCCGAGCTCGCCCGCCAGCGCATCGAGCCGAGCGAGGGGGCCGGCCAGTGGTGTGAGATGGGCGGGGAGATCGCTCGTGCTCAACAGGAGCGCTCCTTGGAGAAATACAGTGCGGATGAACAGGGTAACGCCTTGCTCAGCTGCGGCCTCATTGACGCCAGCGACGGCGAACCGCTGATCGCACAGGCTCATGGGAATCTGCAGCGCGGCCACGGAGAGACGCTTGAGGATGAGAAGCGCTTCCGCCGGCTCATAGCAGGAAGCGCCAATCGCTCGAACATGGCCGCGCCGTTGGGCATCCACGAGGGCGCGCGCGACGCCGGGATGCAGAAGGTCGGCAGCATTGTGCGCGAGCACCAGGTCGAGATTGTCCATGCCGAGGGCTCCACGCGAGCACTCGATGCTTTCCTGGACAAACGCGACGGCGTCGGCTTCGGAGACATCGGCGATCTTTGGAAATTTAGTCACGATCCTGATGTCGCGCCCCTCGCGTGAGGCGCGCCAGCGACCGATGCGCGCTTCGGATGCGCCGTAGGCGCGTGCCGTATCGAACGTCGTTATGCCTGCTGTGAGCGCCTCGTCGAGGATGGCTTGCGCTTCGAGATCCGTCGGCAGTCCAGCCTTATTCGCGATCCCATAAGGCAGACCAATCTGCACAGCGCCAAGCGTGAGGCGTGAGGGTACGAATTGAAGCCGAGGGCGTTCAGCCATCATTTCCCCGTGCCTCGATACCTGCTCGAACAGGCTTGCGATGCGTGGCGTCAAGTCAGATAGCTCGCGTCCTTGCGAGCCACGCCGTCCCGAAGCCGGCGGCGCCACCATTCAATCGTCTTCTGCAGCCCTTCCTCCAGCGAATGAGCCGGCTTCCATCCCGTAGCCTTCAGAAGCTTGGTGTTGTCGGCAAGCAGCGCTCGGACCTCGGAGGCTGCCGGACGGATCCTCGCATTCTCAGTCGTGATGGGCTTGTTCGTTCCCGAAAGCCGCGCGATCTCCTTCACGGTCTCACCGATCGTAACTGCCCGTCCCGTGCCGCCGTTGTAGACCTCCCCGTAGGTCAACCCTTCAGACACTCCGACGGCTAGGAACGCAGCGGCCGTGTCGGCAACGAAGGTGAAGTCTCGCGTTGGAGTGAGATCTCCGACATGGAGTTCAGTGCAGACGGGATCAATCGCTTGGCGGATCGTTGAGGAAATTACCGCGCGTTCGCTCTGGCGCGGTCCAAATGTATTGAAGGGGCGCAAGATCACCACTGGCAACTCAAAAGACCGCGCGAAGGCCTCAGCCATCATGTCTGCACCGATCTTGGAGGCGGAATAGGGTGATTGACCCTGCAGAGGATGTGTTTCCGGCATCGGCGTCGTGAGTGCGGTGCCATAGACCTCGCTCGTTGACGTATGCACGACGCGGCTCAAGCCGTGCGCGCGGGCTGCTTCGAGAACGTTCAGCGTGCCGTTGACGTTGACGTCGACGTAGGAGTGCGGCGCATCATAAGAATACGGAATGGCGATCAGCGCGGCCAGATGCAGACAAATTTCCTGGCCCTTGAGCAGACGCATCACAAAGGATGGATCGCGGACATCTCCGCGCACGAGGCGTACCTGGCCGCGTACGCCGGGGTCGAGATCGTCGAGCCAGCCATGACTGTCGAAGGAGTTGTACATTGCGAGCGCCGTGACGTCGGCGCCGGCGGCCACGAGCGCCTCGACCACATGTGAGCCAATGAACCCGTCGGCGCCCGTTACCACCACCTTTTTATGGCCGTATTCCATGATTTACCTTGCGATGGCGGTTACCATTCGGCTTGCTGCCCGATTGGCACGGTGGCGCAGCCCGGTCAAGCTCTATGTTCATGGAATGAACAAAGGGCTTGACTGCAGCCAGGCGGGAATCTAACGCTCGCCACAGAGACCAATGACATTGCGGTTCCCAGGCCTTCTCGGCCCTTTTTGTTTGGTGTCCTGCGCACCCGCAGTGCGGTAGCTGTTCACCAAACGGCCGTGCCAGGCGACATCCCTATCGACAAGCGATGAAAAGCGCTCATGCCGGTCCATTGCGCCTCCTTTTTACAGTCGCGACGATCTGTACGATGACCACAGGCAATCTTGCGCACGCTTCGGGTTTCACGGCCCGGCTGGCCGATGTCGACTGGGACGGGAAGACCATCCCGAAAGAGCACATTTGCAAACTCTCGGGGGCGTTAAATCCGATGTCGCCGCGCATCGTCGTTGACAACATACCTGCGGGGACGACCAAGATCGTCGTCGCCTTCAATGACGAAAGCTATGCAAAGCTCGCGAAGGATGGCGGGCATGGCAAGATCAGCGTCGCTGTTCCAACGGATGCAAAGAGCGTCGTAGTGCCATCGGTCCCTTCGGAAAGCGAGCTGGTCCCGCCGGGGGTTACGGTTGAGGCCAAGCACCGTTCGACGACGCCCGGCTTTTACCTCGCGCCGTGCTCACGCGGACAAGGCCATATCTATGCCGCCGAGATCATCGCGCTGAAGCGCGGCTGGCTCGGCTCCAGCGAATTGGATCGCACTCGCCTGATGATCGGAACCTACTGATGGCCGCCAGGGCATCAACAAGCGCTTCATTGGCCGCACCACAGGAAATCAGGGTGCCGCTGTTCGTGCCCGACCTGGGAGAGGCGGAACGGCAAGCCGTTCTCGACTGTCTCAACAGCGGCTGGATCGCAATGGGGCCGCGTTGCGAACAGCTCGAGCGCCTGTTCGAGAAGCGACTTGGGGTGAAACACGCGATCACGCTCAGCTCGTGCACGGCGGCGCTGCATCTTGCCAACATCCTCGTGGACGTAAAGGCGGGCGACGAAGTCATCGTGCCGTCCCTGACCTTCGCCGCAACCGCGAATGCGGTCGCCTTCTGCGGCGCGAAGCCGGTCTTCGTCGATGTCGCGAGCCTCGATGACTGGACGATCTCACCGGCCGATATCGAGCATTGCATAACCCCGAAGACGCGTGCCGTAGTCGTGATGCACTATGGCGGCTTTCCCTGCGATATGCGTGCCATCATGGCCATAGCGCAATCGCGCGGGATACCGGTCATCGAGGATGCTTGTCATGGGCTCGGCGGAAGCCTCGACAACCGCGCCATGGGCTCGATCGGAGCGCTTGGATGCTTCAGCTTCTATAGCAACAAGGTGATGACGACGGGCGAAGGCGGATTGCTGGTCACCGACGATTCCGCCCTCGCCGAGCGCGCCCGACGCCTGCGTTCGCATGGCATGACGGCGAACGCGATCGATCGTATTCGTGGTGCACAAGGCTATGACATCACGGAGCTCGGACATAATTATCGTCTCGATGACATGCGTGCCGCCATCGGCGTGGCGCAGGAGGGCCGACTAGATGCCAGTCTTGCCCAGCGCCGGCGTCTGGTGGAACGCTATCGAGGCAATCTTGCTTCCATGAAGGGCATCAGGGTTCCGCGTCACGGCAATCGCGGCGAGCCTGCGCATTACATCTTTCCCGTTTTGGTGGACGACGGGGTCAACCGTGATCGAGTGCGTCAGGAAATGAACGGGCGCGGCGTACAAACGAGCATCCACTATCAGCCGGTCCATCTCTTCAGCCACTACAGGGCGGCCGACAAGACACTGCCGCTCACGGAGTCGATCGCCTCACGCGCAATCTCGCTGCCACTTTATCCCTCCATGGGAACGGACACCGTCGATCTGGTCTGCTCCGTTCTCGCGGATTCGATTGCCAGTGCTTACGCGTGAGCGTTGATGTCGCATTTATCACAGGAGCAAATTCTGACCTCGGATTTGGCCATGCCTCTAGATGCCTGCACCTTGCACGGCTGGCGCAGGGCGCCGGACTTTCCTGTGGATTGTTCGGCGCGTTTTCGGCGGAAGCTTCGGGGCGGATCAAGGCGTATGGGCCCGATATCACCGTCGGCACGGAGGACGAGGCAGGGCAACCGCGCGTCAGCGTTGTCGATCGGCTTTTTGATCCCGACGATGCGGACTCTGTCGATGTCGCAGCGATCGAGCGGTTTCGTTCACGGGGCGCGAAGGTTTTGGCCATCGTCTCGGGCACGTCCCTTCCAGACGTTCCAGGCGATGTTATCGTCATCGGCTACCAGCCCGCGAAATCCGACGCTCTTGCCGACAATGTCCGTTGGGGTCTTGAGTACGCGCCGGTCCCGCCCGGGGTTGGGCGCGTTGGCGGCTGCAAGCGCGAGGCGTCGCAAGCGCTTGTCGCGCTCGGGGGCCATGATGGCTTTGCGCCACTCCTTACGGTTTGTGCCGCTCTGGCTTCGGTCAGCCGCATCACAACCGTCGAGCTTCTGGTTTCTCCCGTCGCGCGCGATGCGGTGCCGCACGATCTCCGGATTGGAAAACATCAAAGCCTCGTCAAGCACCGCGATGTTCCGGATGTACTGGCGCTTCTTGCCAGAGCAGGCATCGTAATCGCCAGCTACGGCAATCTGATGTTCGAAGCATTGGCCGTCGGCGGCTCCGTTTGTGTCGTAGGTCAGAAACAGTTTCAAATCGATCTTGCTGGACGGATGGCAACGCTCGGGCTTTGCATCGATGGCGGTGCGACGGCGGCAGACCGAACGTCGGCGATAAGTGACGCAATAGAGCGGACGCTGGATCGGCGCGAGGAATTGTCCCGCCGAGCCGCCGGCGCGGTTGATGGGGCCGGGCTGGAAAGGATTGCCGGTTTGATCGTCGAGGCCGCGCGGCATGGCTGAGACCGGCGGAGCGGTTCTGGCAGGAGCTGCTGACGAGATGCTGTCGTTGGCGCGCCGGAAGGGATGCGAGGTCAAGTGCGTCGTCGATCCGTTGCTCAAGGAGAGAGAGTGGCGCGGTCTGCCTGCATTTTGCAGCGACCGAGAGGCGCTCGAAGCGATGCAACCGGACTCGGTTATTCTGGCGATCGACGACCCGGTCATCCGCCGGCGCGTCGACGTGTTCTACCAGGAGCATCGCGTTTCCGCCGTGACCCTCACGGATGGCGCAATCGATCCAAGTGCTACTCTCGGTGAAGGAACCGTGGTGCAGCTCGGCGGCGGCGTCACCACGCACTGCCGCCTCGGGCGCGCCGTGCGCGTCAACATGGCCGCGCTCGTGATGCATGACGCCAAGATCGGCGACTACGCCACGATTGCGCCTCGTGCAGTCGTTTTGGGTCGCGCCACAATCGGGGCCGGCGCTTACATCGGCGCGAATTCCACAATCCTATCGGATCGCACGGTCGGGGCGGGCGCAATAGTAGGTGCCGGCGCCGTCGTCACGCGCGACGTTGCCGACGCGACCGTCGTGGCGGGCGTTCCGACGCGCGTGTTACGGAAAGATCATCGCTGGCTCAAGGAAACTTGTGGCCCGATCGCGTGCGTAGTCCAGGCGCGCATGGGATCGCAACGTCTGCCAGGCAAGGTCATGCTGCCGCTCGCCGGCGCGCCTATGCTGCAGCGGCTGCTCGAGCGGCTGAAGCCGGCCGGTTCAATCGACCGGCTCGTTGTGGCGACATCGACCAATGCCGAGAACGATCCAATCGAAGCCCTGTGCAGGACGCTCGGTGTCAATTGTCTCCGGGGCGACGAGGACAATGTCATGAGCCGCTTTCTCGCGGTCGGAGAGCAAACCGGGGCAAAGACGTTCGTGCGTCTCACGGGCGACAATCCATTCGTCGATGCAAGCCTGATCGATCATCTGGTAGAGGCATTTGCCGCTGCGACGCCGCGGGCGGACTACGTCAACAATATCGACGAGGATGGCTTCCCATACGGACTCTACGCCGAGATATTTTCGGCGGATGCGCTCGACCGGGCGAGCAAAGACACGAGCCCCGAAAATCGCGAGCATGTGACGTGGGCCCTGCGCAAGGGGAGCTTCCGAACCGCGATCGTGCGGGCGCCCGGCCGCTTCCGATATCGCAGGCTGACGGTCGATACGCCGGAGGATTTCGCGTTTGCGGGACAAGCCTTCGAAAGGGAATACCGACGCAATCCTGCCTTCGGTTTCCGTGATCTTATCGAAGAAAACGGTCCGGGCGGGGCTGCAGTATGAGCCAGGCTCAAAGCTTCGAAATTGCAGGCCGAAAAATCGGCATCGATCAGCGGCCTTATTTGATTGCCGAGGTCGGGATCAATCACGGCGGCAAACTGGATCTCGCGCGACGCATGGTGATCGATGCTGCCGCGTCTGGCGCAGATGCGGTGAAGTTGCAGGTCTTCCGCAGCGAGCTGTTCCTTGCGCGCAGCAGCGCCTTTTTCGATGTGCTCAAGTCGGCCGAGCTCGGTGAACCGGCGATTCGCGAATTGATGCAGCTCGCTCGCGACAACGGCATTGCGCTGTTTTCGTCGGTGTTCGACACGCCGAGCGCCAAGCTGATGGCCGAGCTCGACGCGCCTGCGTACAAGATCGCGTCCGGAGACGTGACGAACTTGCCCCTCTTGTGCGAGGTTGCGCGCTTGCGCAAACCCATCATTTTCTCAAGCGGCGGCGCGACCATTGGTGAGGTCGAGACCGCGCTCACGGCGATCCGCACAGCCGATGCCGATGCGCGCGTCGCCGTCTTGCACTGCGTGTCGAACTATCCCACCAAGCCGCAGGACGCCAATCTAGCGTGTCTGAAAACCATGGCGTCGCAGCTCAACGTGCCGATCGGCTTTTCCGATCACACGCATGGCGAGGCGACCGGTATTGCCGCGGTCGCCTGCGGCGCCAGCATTATAGAGAAGCACTTCACCTACGACCGCAGCGCCGAGGGGCCGGACCATGCATTGTCCAGCGATCCGGAAGGTTTCAAGCGCCTTGCGGACGGCATGCTCGTCGCGTGGGAGTCGTTGGGGCGCCATACAAAGATGCCTGTTGAGCCTCCGGATTTTATTCCACTCATCCGACGCAGCCTAACGGCGCTGCGCCCCATCGCCGCCGGCCAAGTGATCGGTGAAGGCGACCTTGCCATCAAACGCCCGGGCACGGGAATCGAACCCAGGCATTTCGACAGGGTCATCGGCATGCGCGCATCCGCCGCCATTGCCCAGGACGAGACGCTGACATGGAGCAAATTGACGAAGGTCTGATCGCGTCGTTTCCGCCTTCAGAGTCGTCTGCCACACGCATGGTGCAATCGAACGCTTCCAATCTTCGCATCGATGACATCCGCCCCGACGCGGTGATGACCAATCACGCGGCGGCGGTGATGAAGGACGTCGAATGGCTTAAGGCGCGGAGCCATCTGTTCCAGCCCGTGCCCTGCCCGGCGTGCGGCACGGACCGCCCGCAGCGGCTCTACGTCAAACACGGGACGCAGCACAATCGCTGCCCGGAATGCGCTACCCAGTATGTGTCGCCGCGTGCACCGGAAGCGCTCTTGATCGACTTCTATGCGGAGTCGGAAAACGCCAAGTACTGGGCGGCGCACATCTACCCAACCGCTCAGGACACGCGCCGCAAGCGTCTGTTCGGGCCGCGCGCCAAAATCGCCGCCGACCTTGCTGCGAAATACGGCTTTCAAGGCGGCGTACTGGTCGAGGTCGGTGCGGGCTATGGCATGTTCTGCAAGGAGGCGGAGGCCACCGGCGCCTTCCGCCGTATTATCGGCATCGAACCCGAGAAGGGGCTTGCGGAAACCTGCGCGTCGCCCGGCGTGGAGGTGATTGCCGAAGGCTACGAGTTCGCCCAGTTCGACGAAAAGCCAAACATGATCGTCTGCTTCGAGGTGATCGAGCATTTGCACGATCCGCACAAGTTCATGCAGTGGTGCGCCGACAAGCTTGCGCCTGGCGGTGTTGTCATGCTCACCACGCCGAATGGTGCAGGTTTCGAAACCACGACGCTTGCGGAGCGTTCGCACACCATCGACCATCAGCACATCAATCTGCTGAACCCGAAATCCATTGCGCAGCTCGCGCGGCGCGTCGGGTTCGCCGAGGTTGAGGTCACGACGCCTGGCCAATTCGACGTGGAACTTGTCCGCCGCGCCTTTGCCGAGGGACGCGTCACGGCTGACGTGCTCGGACCATTTCTAACTTTCCTGGCGCGCGACGCCGACGAGGCGACCTGCAATGCGTTCCAGCAATTTCTCCGCGACACCGGGCTGTCGTCGCACATGCGCATGATTGCGCGGATGGGGCAGTAGCGACGCTTCGTGCTTTACGTTTTTCTCAAGAATAAACTCATCGGCGCCGATGCCGCGGCGCCGCTCATCATGGAGCTGCGGGCGCGGCACCCCGGCCAACGGGTCACATTCGTCGTACCCTCGCTCAAGGCGTTGCAGGCGATCGAGCGCAACATCGTGCTGTACGACGCCCTGCGTCAGAACGGACGTATCGTTCAGATCGGACGTCGCTGGGAGGGAGCGATCGGATGGATCGAAAGCAAGCTGCGCGGCCTTGTCTGGCTGATCAGCATGGCGGCGCGGTCGCTTTCTCCGCGCATCATCCATATGCATTTCGGAGCATTCGAACGCTGGCCGCTCAAGCTTCTGTTCCATGTTGCGCCGAAGCGGGCCCTCCTGGCCGATAGTGCCTTTCACGGGTTCACCGAACGCATGGTTGCGTTCGCGCAACTGAAGCAAGATCGAAAGGATGTCGTTTTGCCAAGCCACATGTCGGCGGGCTTGGCCTTTCATGATCAATCGTTCGTTCGGCAATCTGCGATCAAACTTGGTGTTCCGTGTTTCCGGATGGCCGCGCCGCATGGCTTGCCATCCTGGCAGCGATGGCTTGATCGTGCGGCGCCGCGCTATCTCGACGAGCTCTCGCGCGAGCAGCCCGGTCTCGATCAACCATTCTTCATAACCTTCGTCCTCGGATTCTTTGGCCCGCTCGATTTTCTGCGCAATCCGGAGGCCGGCTGTCTCGCGCTGTTCGAGGAAGCGCTCGATGTCGTCACCAAGAGCGTTCCGGATATTCCGGTGGTGCTTAAACCGCACGTCGTCACAGATATGGCTCAGTTGCATAGGTCGCTAGCGAAATTTCCGCGCGCCAAGACGGTTGTCTGCAACCTTCACCCGGCGATGCTCGCGGCGCGATCCTATGCGGTGATGTCGAACTACTACAGCACGACGCAGTCGACTGCGGCACAAATGGGTGTGCCGACCATCGAGTATACGGAGTATGGACCGCGGGCCTATGCCGCGACAGAAGGCGGGTCCGTGCGGCCGGATCACATCACACACTTCATACAGCGCGATCCCGAGCGGCTGAGGCAAGTTCTGCACGATCTCACCAAGGATAGAAAGCAGCCGGTTCGATTTGCGGCTGGACAGATGAGTCTCGACGATCGCTTGTTCAACTTCCTGGCAACCGGGCAATTGCCTGCATGAAAGTCGGCGTGACGATCGAGGCCCGCATGGCTGCGACCCGATTGCCGGGCAAGGTGCTCAAGCCACTCGCTGGCGCCGCAGCTCTTGCGCGGCTGATCGAGCGCGCGCGGCGTGCGAAATCAGTCGACGAGATTGTCGTTGCGACAACGGACCGGTCCGGCGACGAGGCCATTGCCGCACTCGCAGCAGACGAGGGAGTCGGTTGCTTCCGGGGCAGCGAGGACGACGTAATGGGCCGCGTGCTCGGTGCGGCCGAGGCATATGGCCTCGACGTTATCGTCGAATTGACAGGCGACAATCCCCTGATCGATCCGAATTTGATCGATCTCGTGGTCAGCGAGTTCAGGGCATCGGGCGCCGACTATGCCGCCAACATGCTGGAGCGGACATTCCCACTTGGCATGGACATTCAGGTCTTTCCGAGGGCTGTGCTTGCCGATGCGGCATCGCGCACAAACGATCCCGCGCATCGCGAGCATGTCAGTCTCTATATTTATCGAACGCCGGAGCGCTACCGCCTGCACAACGTCGCCGCGGCGCCTGCATATCGCCGTCCCGACCTGCGGCTGACGCTCGATACCGAGGCAGATTACCTCGTGATCTCGGAAATCTACGATGCGCTGTATCCTTCCAACCCGGACTTCGGCCTTGACGCAATCATCGGCTTTCTCAATGCGCGGCCGGATGTCGCCAGAATGAACGCCGACATTGCCCACCGATGGGCGTAGCTCCGTATCGTGTGCTGATGGTCGGTTGCGGGCAGATTGCCGGTCTCTTTGACAAACCTTCGCGTGATTGCGCTGTGCTGACACATGCGCAGGCCTATAGCCGAGACGGGCGCTTCATGATCTCAGCTTGCGTCGATCCCGATGCGGAGCGCCGCGCGAATTTCATGCAGACGTGGAATGTCCGGGATGGCTTTGCAGACATCGGCGGCGCATTTGCCGATGGACGTGCTTACGACGTCATGAGCCTGTGCACTTCGACCAACTCGCATGCGACCGTCCTCAGCAATGTCGCGTCCCGCCCTGTGCGCGCGATATTCGCGGAAAAGCCCCTGCTCGCATCTCCAGGCGAAACGAAGGCGGTAGAGTTGTTCCGCGAGGCGGGCGCGCCTACGGTATTCGTGAATTATACGAGGCGTTGGGATCCCGAGATCGAAGCCCTACGTGCTTCAATTGCCAACGGCGAGGCCGGGCCCTGCCGTTCAGTGACCGTCTTCTACAACAAGGGGGTCCGTAATAACGCGAGCCATGCTGTTCAGCTGCTCACCTATCTGCTCGATCTCGATCCGAAATCGCTGACCATTGACGCCGTCGGCCGCTGGAAACGCGACCATGCCGCCGATGATCCGACCGTCGATGCCCTGTTGGCGACGGATGCGGGGACACCGATACACCTGATTGGTCTCGATGCGCGGGACTTCGCCCTGTTCGAGATCACCTTGGTTTTTGCCGGACGTATCGTCGAGATCCGCGATGGCGGCTGGACCATTCGCACGCGACTGGCCGCGCCGAGCAAGCGCTTCCCCAACTACAAGGAGGTGTCGGAGAGCGACGAGCGCAGCGGAGGCTACGGCAAGGCGCTGCCGAGAGCGCTCGACAACATTGTCGATTGCCTGGAAGGCCGCGGACGGCCGGCCTGCAGCGTCGATGAGGCTCTCGCCGTTGAAACCTTTTGCCAGTCGTTGATCGATCTTGCGCTGGCCCGTCCGGATAAGGAAATCCGCACATAAGCAAGCTTGCTTTATTCGGTGGCAAACCGGCTCGCTCCGTGCCGTTTCCAGCCAGCAATCCGTTCGGCGCGGAGGAGAAGGCGGCCGCCCAGCGCGTGCTGGACAGCGGCGTTCTGTCCGGTTTCATCGGCGCCTGGCATTCAGCCTTCCTTGGCGGGCCGGAAGTACGTGCCTTCGAGCAGCGTTGGGCCAAGGCGTGCAGCACGGACTTCGCCATTGCGGTCAATTCGTGCACGAGCGGTCTATTCGCCTGCATTGGCGCTGCCGGAGTAGGACCGGGCGACGAGGTGATCGTATCGCCCTACACGATGTCAGCTTCAGCCGTCGCTCCTCTGATCTTCAATTCGGTGCCCATTTTCGCCGACATCGATCCTCAGACATACACGCTCGATCCCGCCTCAATCCGCGAGCGGATAACGCCGCGCACACGGGCGATAGTGGTAGTTCATATCTTCGGCCAGGCCGCCGACATGGATCCGATCATGGCGCTGGCAGACGAGCACGATCTCGTTGTGATCGAGGATGCGGCGCAAGCGCCACTCGCCACCTACAAGGGGCGGCCGGTCGGAACGCTCGGGCACATGGGCGTATTCAGCCTCAACTATCACAAGCACATTCACACCGGCGAAGGCGGGATGGTGACCACCAACAGTCCGACCTTCGCGGAAAAAGTACAGCTCATCCGCAACCATGCCGAGGCCGTGATGGCTGGAAAGCCATCGAGCGATCTCGTCAACATGATCGGCTTCAATTTCCGGTTGGGCGAAATGGAAGCTGCGATCGGCGCCTGTCAGCTGGCGAAAGCGCCGGAGCTGGTTGCGCGGCGCAAGGCGAACGTTGCAAAACTGGAATCTATGCTAGCGGGGATACCCGGCTTGTCGATGCCAGTCATCGGTCCAGCCGGCGATCATGTCTTTTACCAGCACACGCTCGATTTCGATCGGGACGCAGCGGACATCGATCGCGATGTCTTCGTCAAAGCGCTGAAGGCGGAACTGCCTGTTACGGAGCTGCGTGAGAGCGAAGGGCCGATCCTCTCGGCCGGTTATGTACGACCGCTCTACTTGCTGCCGATGTTCCAGTCCGAGATTGGCTACGGCCAACTACAATGTCCGTTCAAGTGTCCGCACTATGGAGGCAGAGCCAATTACAGCAAGGGGATATGCCCGAACGCCGAGCGCGCGCACTACGAACGCGTGATTATCCATGAATACATGCGTCCTGCGATGACCGAGACCGACATGCGCGATTTCGCCAATGCGGTGCACAAGATTGCCGAGCATGCCCGCGAGCTGCGCGCTGTCGGAAAGGTCGAGAACTGAACGCGCCTTAGGCAGCCAAGACAGAGACCCCCATTGCGCATTCTCCTATTCAGTCGTGATCTCGGCGGAGCCAACCAATTGGCTGCGCTGCATATGCTGCTGTCGGATTTCGCCCGCAACGGCCAGTCATCGGTGATGCCGCATTCCCTGCGCACCGAACTCGGTCTCGATGCCCTCCATTCCCGGCAGCTCGACGTGGTGATCATCGCCAAGGATTTCGCGCGCCAGACATGGAACCGCGAGGGTATTGCATATCAAGACTGGGATGGTCTGGCTGCAGCCGCAGATCCCAACACCAGCGCACGGCGCGTGCTTGAATCGATCAAGCCCGATATCCTGATCACCGCAACGAGCGATGTCGATGATCGTACCGACGTGGGCTTATGGACCGCGGCGCGTACGATAGGAATTCCCTCCGCTGCGTTTGTCGATCATGGCGTCTGCTTGCGCGAGCGCTTTCTCGACAATCAGGGCCGGTTGGTGATCCCGGATCACGTGTTTCTTCCCGATCCGGATGTGGTGCACCAAATGGAGCAGGTCAGCGGGAGGTCGGCTCAGCTCGTCGTCTGCGGCGACCTTCATTTGCTCCGCCTGCCGGCTAGGGCCAAAGCGGTGTCCGCGGCCATGGTCGAGACGACCCGTCAGTCTTGGGACCTCCAAGACGGCGACATCGCGGTTTTGTTTCCCTCCGAACCACGCCGCGAAATTGCAGACGCCGGCCGTACCTTTCATGATTATGAAGACGATACGTTCCGCATGCTCGGAGACTTCCTGGCCCGGGGAGGCAGACTGCCCGGCGTTCCACTTGCGGCACGCCATGTGATCATCGTGCGGCCGCATCCGAAAGACACGCCGGGAAAGTACAATCAACTTGTCAGAGCCTCGCCGGTGCCATGCGTCATCGATGCGACGCCCGACGTTGTGCGCTCAATACTGAGCGCCGACATCGTGGTCGGTCTCGATTCCACCGTCATGCTCGAGGCGCATTCACTCGGCCGACCGGTCTATGGCCTCGTCCAACGCAGCTTGTTCGTGGACCGCATGGGACCAGATTTTTTGGTCGATATCGACCCCGCTGCTTCGTCGGAACGCCGCGTCGGCAGGATGGCACGGTGAACGGCACTCTCGACGGCGGCGTGTTTCTTGGCCGTGATGCGCGAACCGGCATCGGCTTTGACGCGGTGCAGGATTTGTTGGCGCGGCTCGACGCATTCTCCATCGACCAGGCGCTTGCGCATGACTTCTCGGGAATACTTTACGATTGTCACGCGGGCAACGCTCGAACGAAGGAAGTTTGCGCGGCGAGCCGCGACCGACTTCTCCCCGTGGCGACCATCAATATCAATGGGTGGGATCCGCGGGCCGACCCTATTGAAAGCCTGTCCGAATCGTTCCGCGTCATTGCCTTGCATGCGAGCTGGCAAGGGTGGTCGTGGAGCTCGGTTGCGGTCGAGCGGCTGGCGGCTCATGCAAAGGCGGCAGGCATTGCGCTTCAGCCCACGATCATCGCCGCCGGCGAACTCAGCGCTGCCGCCCGCGCGCTTTGTCCCTCGGGTGCGCGGGTGCTGTTTAGGATGCTCGGTCGCGGTGGCTACAATTTCATCCCCGAATACCTCGCCATCGCCGAGAAATGGCCGAATGCATTTTTCGATGTCAGCACCATCACGCAGACCGGAGGTATCGCCTATCTCGCAGAGCGGATTGGCGCCGATCGCCTCTATTTCGCCTCCGGGTCTCCGGTGACACTGGAAGGTGCGCCACTGTTCACAACATGGGCCGCAGACATCGACGACAGGCAGCGCGCTCTGATCGCCGGTGGAACTCTGCGGCGCGTTTTGTCGATCGGCGGTGAAACGCGAGTGGTCAGACCCGCCGCTTCATTCGACAAGCTACGCCGCCTTCCGAAGGCCGACACGCATTCACACACCGGCACGTGGAACATCATCGAGCCGTCGATTTCCGACAAGTCGATCCGCAATGAACTCGATTGCAACAACACGAAAGCGCTGATCGTCAATTCCATTCAGTCGCTCAACGGCGATCTCGAGGGCGGGAATGCCCGTCTGGCGCGCTTCATCGAGACGGACCCGCGGCTGTTCGGACTCATCGTCATCGATCCAACCCGGCCCGAACACTCGCTGGCGGAAATCGAACGGTACAAGGGGCATCGGAAATTTGTCGGCCTGAAGACGATCCAGGATTTCTACGAGAAGGACATGCGCCCCTTGCGACTCGACGACGCGGCTTATACGCCGATGTGGAAAGCCGCAGCCGCTGAGCGCTTGCCGGTCATGGCGCATATTCCGGGAATGCCCGAGGCCGCGCGCACGAATCCAAATGTCACTTTCATCTGCGCGCATTCGACATGGCGCTACCGCGATTTCGCCGGACTCAACAACGTCTATTTCGACATCGCAACCAGCACCAACCTGCGCTCGGAATGCGATCTGCGCGGGCTAATCGATACAGTGGGTGCCGGCAGAGTGATCTTTTCCTCGGATTCACAGCTCATGACTACGGCCTTCACGCTCGGCAAGCTTGCGAGCGTGCCGCTCGCGGATACCGAGCTCGAGCAAATACTTTGGCGCAATGCGTTCCTGGCTTTTCCGCGCCTGGCGCTTCCTGCAGCTGCTGCAGCATGAGCGTCGCTCCCAAGCTCGAGCCGGTCTTTCTCAATGGCGAGAAGATTTTTCTGCGGCCGCTCCTGCCCTCGGACGGGTCGGACGAATATTTGTCCTGGATCAACGACCCGATGGTGTTGCGCTACAGCGGGCGCAAGGCATTTCCCTCGACGCGCGCCGATCTCGCGCGCTTTCTCGACAACCTGTCCGGTTCGGGCGATGTCGTGCTGGCGATTTGCGACGCGGATTCGCGGCGCCATCTCGGCAATGTCGCGCTCAATACCATCGTTTGGCCGTTCGGGTCGGCAGAGCTATCGATCATGGTCGGCGCCCGCGACGTCTGGGGCAAAGGCTACGGACAACAAGCCATCGAGCTCGTAGCCGCACATGCGTTCGGCAGCATGGGTTTGCGGAGGCTGTGGGCCGAGTCCCCCAACCCCGCCTTCAATGCCGTGATGGAGAAGCTCGGCTGGGTCAAGGAAGGCGTAAAACGCCAGGCTTTTCTGCTCGAAGGGCGCTACGTGGATTTCGTCTGCTGGGGATTGCTCAGGGACGAATTCCGTGCGGAGAACTCCTCCGCATGATCGGTATCATCGGTTACGGCGTGGGCAATGTTCGCTCGGTGCTCAATGCGCTCGAGCGAGTGGACGCGGAGGCGAGAGTCATCGATGAGCCGGCGGAGCTCGCTGTGTGCGACAAAATTCTACTGCCCGGCGTTGGCGCGTTTGCTCCG
>DATBTA010000169.1:0-8948 GCA_036559505.1 Pseudolabrys sp.
GACGACCGAATAGCCGTTATAGTCAAGCCAGTCGATCAATGGACGGATGGAAGAATATTCCTGATCCTCGATCACTGCCGTGTAGTAAAAGGCGCGCAACAAGTAGCCACGCGATTGAAACTCACGAAGCAACCGCTTGTAGTCGATATCAAATCCGAGGGATTTTGCTGTCGCGTAAAGATTGGCGCCGTCAATGAACAAAGCGATTTTTTCGCCGGGTACTGTCATTTGTCTCTCTCACAATTCACACAGGTTACTTTTGGATCCGCCGCGCGCAATGCGGAACGCTCCGCGTGCGCGGTTTCGGGTCCCCCGTTAACAGAGCATCGTGGCGCCTTCGATCAATTCGGCTGCCACCTGCGCAATCGCGCCGTGCCGACAAAATCCCGTGCCGTCGGCCTTCCGGCACTCTTACGGTCGTCGAGTAACAGACTGATGAGGCTAAACCAAGACAAAAATGCTTGAAATTCCATGCGCCAGGGGATACCTAGCAGGCGAATTCAGGGACAAGTTCCACCAGATGGAGTGACGAGCCGATGGCCCGTGTCACCGTAGAAGATTGTATCGATAAAGTTGAAAACCGTTTCGATCTGGTTCTGTTGGCCAGCCATCGAGCGCGCATGATTTCGTCCGGATCGCAGATCACGGTCGAGCGCGACAACGACAAGAACCCCGTGGTCGCGTTGCGTGAAATTGCCGAAACGACCGTTTCGCCCGGCGATCTTAAGGAAGATCTCATTCACAGCCTTCAGAAATATGTTGAGGTTGACGAGCCTGAACCCGAGGTGCCGCTGATCGGAGCGGGCGCAGGGGCCAGCGTCGATTCTGACGATACTGAGGTAACCGCGGACCGGATGACGGAGGAGGAGCTTCTCAAAGGCCTTGAGGGCTTGGCGCCGCCAGAGGAGCCGCCGGAAGACGACGCCGAATGAGCTGATATTCGTGATAATTCGATGCAACGGCCCGGTCTCAAAGCCGGGCCGTCGTCTTTTATCAACCAGTCGGCTAAGCCCTTGCCGCGCCATCGAAACGACGTGATATCCTGAGGTAGTTCCGTAGCAGCCGCTGCAGGGCACCAGAATGGCGCGTATGCGCTCCGACCTTCCGCGAATGCAAAAGCAGGTCCCGGCCCGGGCACCGCGCCCAGCCCCCATTGCGCCTGAGTCAACGATCGAAAAGCCGGCGGCGGCAAGAAAACCGCCGATGATGCGGCAGTACGACCTGATCGAACGGGTGCGCCGGTACAACCCGGACACGAATGAGGCGCTTCTCAATCGCGCCTACGTCTATGCGATGAAGGCGCATGGTGAGCAGCGCCGCGCGTCCGGCGATCCTTATTTCTCCCATCCGATCGAGGTCGCGGCCATTCTCACCGACCTCAAGCTTGACGACGCGACGATCGCGGCAGCCCTCCTGCACGACACCATTGAGGATACTGAGGCCACGCGTGCGGAAATCGACGGCCTGTTCGGTCACGACATCGGCCGGCTGGTCGAAGGGCTCACCAAGCTCAAAAAACTCGACCTCGTCACCAAAGAGGCTAAGCAGGCGGAAAATCTCCGCAAATTGTTGTTGGCGATCGCCGACGATGTGCGCGTGCTTCTGATCAAGCTCGCCGACCGGCTGCACAACATGCGGACGCTCCAGTACATGCCGCCGGAGACTCGCCGCCGCGCCGCCGAAGAGACGCTTGAAATCTATGCGCCACTCGCCGGCCGCATGGGCATGCATGAGATGCGCGAGGAGCTCGACGATCTGGCATTCCGCGAACTTTATCCGGAGGCCTATGAAGTCGTAACCGCGCGGCTCAACGCGCTCACCGAGCGCAGCCGGCTGCTGATTTCCGACATTGAAAAGCAACTGACCAAAAAGCTTGCCGATCGCGGCATCGATGCGCGGGTGGTCGGCCGCCGCAAGCGTGCCTATTCGATCTGGCGGAAGATGGAACGCAAGTCGGTTGGATTCGAGCAGCTCTCCGACATTTTCGGATTCCGGGTGATCGTGAAAAGCCTGGCCGATTGTTATCAGGCCCTCGGCATTGTCCACAGCGCCTGGCCGATGGTGCCGGGGCGTTTCAAGGACTACATCTCGACGCCCAAGGGAAACGACTACCGCTCGATCCACACCACGGTGATTGGCCCAAGCAAGCAGCGCGTCGAATTGCAGATCCGCACCGTCGGCATGCACGAGATCGCCGAATACGGTATCGCCGCCCACGCGCTCTACAAGGACAACGCAGGCTCTCCGACCGAACTGCTGTCGCGCGAGTCGACGGCCTATGCCTGGCTGCGCCGCACGATCGAGCTGCTGGCGGAAGGCTCAAACCCGGAGGAATTTCTCGAGCACACCAAGCTCGAATTGTTTCACGATCAAGTGTTCTGCTTCACGCCGAAAGGCAAGCTCATAGCGCTGCCGCGCAAGGCGACTCCGATCGATTTTGCCTACGCCGTCCATACCGACGTCGGCAACACGGCGATCGGTTGCAAGATCAATGGCCAGATCGCGCCGCTGACGTCCGAGCTCGTCAACGGCGATGAAGTTGAAATCGCAACGTCGAAGTCGCAACACGCGCCGCCTGCGGCGTGGGAGTCCATCGTTATGACCGGAAAGGCGCGCGCGGCCATTCGCCGAGCGACGCGTCAAGCCGTGCGTCTGCAATATGCCGGTCTCGGCAGGCGCATCGTCGAGCGGCTGTTCCAACGCGCCAAGATTGCATTTTCGGATGAAAAGCTGACCGGCGCGCTGCCACGTCTCGCGCGGGCCTCGGTCGAGGATGTAATGGCTGCGGTAGGACGAAGCGAGCTCAAGGCGTCCGACGTCGCCCGGGCGATGTACCCCGACTACAAGGAAGAGCGCGCGGCTGCCATGGCGGCAAAGCCAAAGGCCGAGAGCGGATGGTTTGGCTTGAGAAAAATCACGTCGGTCAAGTTCAGGGTGCCCGACAGCTCCGCAGGCCAGGCGATTCCCATTCGCGGCATCAATGGCGACCTGCCGGTGCGGTTTGACCCGAATGGAGGTGCGGTGCCGGGCGATCGCATTGTCGGCATTCTTTCCCCCGGTGAGGCCATCACCATTTATCCGATCCAGTCTCCTGCCTTGAGTGAATTCGAGGACAAGCCCGAGCGTTGGCTCGACGTCCGTTGGGACGAGGAGGAACGTACACCGCAGCGTTTTCCTGCCCGCATCGCCGTGCAGTCCGTGAACGAGCCGGGCTCGCTTGCGCAGATTGCGCAGGTCATTGCGGAGCACGATGGCAACATCGACAATATTCGCATGACCCGGCGCGCGCCGGATTTCACCGACGTTATGATCGACCTCGAGGTCTACGACCTCAAGCATCTGACCGCGATATTGGCGCAGTTGCGTGCGAAGCCCGTGGTGGCCAAGGCCGAACGGGTGAATGGCTAGCGCATGGATCGGCTTCGTCTTGGCGTGAATATCGATCACGTCGCCACCATCCGTAACGCGCGTGGAGGCCGTCACCCTGATCCGGTGCGGGCCGCGAAGCTTGCAATCGCCGCTGGCTGCGACGGGATAACGGCACATCTGCGTGAAGATCGCCGTCATATTCGCGATGATGATATTGCTCGGCTGAAGGCCGAGATCGACAAGCCGCTTAATTTCGAGATGGCGGCGACCGACGAGATGCTCGGCATTGCGCTCAAGACCATGCCGCACGCGGTTTGCCTCGTGCCGGAAAAGCGCACCGAACGCACGACCGAGGGCGGCCTCGACGCTGCCGGGCAGCATAACCAACTGGCGCCATTCGTCGCCAGGCTCAATGATGCCGGCATTCGTGTTTCGCTTTTTATCGCGGGAGACGCGCGGCAGATTGAGGCGGCCGCGAGCCTGCGTTCTCCGGCCGTCGAAATTCATGTCGGCGCCTGGTGCGATGCGCTTAGCGAGGGCAAGCGCGAGGCGGCCGACGCTGAATGGCAACGTATCCGTGCTGGCGCCATACTCGCTCATGAACTGCACCTTGAAGTCCATGCTGGCCACGGGCTCGACTATGCCAGCGCAGAAACGATCGCTTCGCTGCCGCAGATTGTCGAGCTCAACATCGGTCATTTCCTCATCGGTGAGTCGGTATTTGAAGGTCTGGCTGAAACGATAAAATTCATGCGGGCGGCCATGGACCGCGGCCGAAAAAAGGCGCGCGCATGATTATCGGGCTGGGTTCTGACATCGTCGACGTACGGCGGATTGCGAAAGTGATCGAGCGTCACGGCGACCGGTTCCTTGATCGCATTTTCACGACGATCGAACGGACCAAAGCCGAGAACCGGGCGAATGCGGTTGAAACCTACGCCAAACGTTTTGCTGCCAAAGAAGCGTGCGCCAAGGCGCTTGGTACAGGGCTCAGGCGCGGCGTTTTCTGGCGTGACATGGGCGTCATCAATCTTTCAGGCGGCCGCCCGACGATGAAGCTCACCGGCGGCGCGCTCGTGCGGCTGCACTCCATTACACCTGTCGGCTGCGAAGCCAGAATCGATGTTTCTCTGACAGACGAGGGCCCGACCGCGCAGGCCATCGTCATTATTTCCGCTGAGCCCATATCGGGTCGGGTCGCCGAAAATTGACGGCAGAAGCACCAATTCAGGTAATCGTTTGCACGATGCGCTTCCCCTTGTTCATTGCTTGTCCGGAGGCCACCCGCTACAAAGTCGCCGGGGCGCGCAAGCCGATTGGCGGGACGAAAGGCCTATGAGCGTGACATCTGGGACAAAGCGAAAAGAGGGCGGCATCGGTGAAACGGTGCGGGTCATCATCCACGCCCTGATCATTGCGCTGGTGATCCGCACGTTTTTCTTTCAGCCGTTCAATATTCCCTCCGGCTCGATGAAAGACACGCTACTGGTTGGCGACTACCTGTTCGTGTCGAAATACACCTACGGTTACAGCAAGTATTCTTTTCCGCTGTCGCCCTCGATTTTTTCCGGGCGCATTCCCGGAGACTGGCTTCCGGAGCGCGGGGATGTGGTGGTGTTTCGGCTGCCGAAGGACCCCTCGACTGATTACATCAAGCGCGTGATCGGATTGCCGGGCGACAAGATCCAGGTGATCGACGGCGTCGTGAGCATCAACGGCGTGCCGGTCAAGCACGAGCGCGCGCCGGACTTCATCGAGACTGAAGAGGGAGTTCGCGAGGCGCCGGTCAAGCGATGGAAGGATACGCTGCCGAACGGCGTTAGCTTCTACACGCTCGATCTGGTGGACAATGGCTTCGCCGACAACACGCAGATCTATACCGTCCCGCCTGGTCATTATTTCATGATGGGCGATAACCGCGACAATTCGACCGACAGCCGCTTCAGCCAGGTTGGCATGGTGCCCTTCGAGAATATTGTGGGCAAAGCGCAGATCATCTTCTTTTCCGTCTACGAGGGCGAGCGCGCCTGGCAGTTCTGGCGTTGGCCGGTGTCGGTGCGTTGGAGCAGGCTGTTCGCGATCGTCAAATGAGCCGCAAGGCGAAGGACCGGACCGCGCTCGAAGACAGGATCGGCTACAAATTTGCCGACAAGGATCTGCTTGAACGTGCGCTGACGCACATTTCGGCGCTGTCGGGCGGCAACCGCGCTGCCAGCTATCAGCGGCTCGAATTCCTCGGGGACCACGTTCTTGGTCTCGTCATATCAGACATGCTGTACCGCGCTTTTCCGAAGGCGAATGAGGGCGAATTGTCCCGGCGTCTTGCCGATCTAGTGCGCAAGGAAACCTGCGCCGAGGTTGCACGTGCGATGGATCTCGGCCCCGTGCTCAAGCTCGGAAATTCGGAATCCCATGCTGGCGGGAGGCGGCGGACCACGATACTCGCGGACGTTTGCGAGGCGCTGGTCGGCGCGGCGTTCATTGATGGCGGCTATGACGCAGCGGATAAATTGATTGCGCGCTTCTGGAAAGAGCGGATGCTCAAGCCGCTGCGGCCGCTGCGCGATCCAAAAACCATCCTGCAGGAATGGGCGCAGGCTCGCGGCCTTCCGACCCCGGCTTATCGTGAGCTGGCGCGCACGGGACCGCACCACGATCCTGAATTCCGCGTTGCCGTCGTGCTACCGGACCGGCCGCCGGCGGAAGGTATCGGCAGCTCCAAGCGCGCTGCCGAACAGGCCGCCGCCGCCGTCATGCTTGCCCGCGTCGGTGCGCCGGCGGACACGCTTGATGGCTGACGATTCCACCCGCTGCGGCTTCATCGCGCTCATTGGGGCGCCCAATGCCGGCAAGTCGACGCTGCTGAATGCACTGGTCGGGTCAAAGGTCAGCATTGTCTCGCGCAAGGTTCAGACCACGCGCGCATTGATCCGCGGCATTGCCATCGAAGGTCAGGCCCAGCTTATTTTTGTCGACACGCCCGGAATATTTACGCCGCGGCGTAGGCTAGATCGCGCGATGGTCACGACGGCATGGACGGGCGCGCACGAAGCGGATCTGGTTGGCGTTCTGATCGATGCACGCAATGGCATTGAGGACGAAGCAGAGGATATCCTCCGCAGGCTCGACGATGTTAAGACCCCACGCGTCCTTATTCTCAACAAAATCGACGTGGTCCCGAAGGAGAATCTGCTGACGCTTGCGAAGGACGCTAATGCGGCAGCGAAGTTTGAGACAACCTTCATGGTTTCTGCGCTGACGGGCGACGGTGTCGGCGACCTGAAGACCTGGCTGGCGCAGCGCGTGCCGCACGGGCCGTGGCTTTATCCGGCGGACCAGATCTCCGAAGCGCCAATGCGTCAGCTCGCCGCCGAGGTCACACGCGAAAAGCTGTTCGAGCGCCTGCACCAGGAGCTGCCCTACCATTCGACGGTTGAAACCGATGTTTGGAAAGAGCTTCGCCGCGGCGACGTCAGGATCGAGCAGACAATCTACGTGGAGCGCGAAAGCCAGCGGAAAATTGTGCTCGGGAAGGGCGGTCAGACCATCAAGGCGATCGGCGAGGCTGCGCGCAAGGAGATAGCGGAAATAGCCGACGCCAAAGTTCATTTGTTTTTGTTTGTCAAAGTGCGCGAGAAATGGGGAGACGACCCCGAGCGGTATCGGGCCATGGGGCTGGAGTTTCCAAAAGAGTGAAGTAGAACGAGGCGTCGGCGGGAATCTGCGCCATGCAATGGACTGATGAAGGCATCGTGCTTGGCGTCAAGCGTCACGGGGAGGGCAATGCCATTCTCGAGCTGATGACGCGTGAGCACGGCCGCCATCTTGGTCTGGTGCGGGGCGGATCCGGCTCGCGTCTCAAGCCGATCCTGCAGCCGGGCAATTGCGTGAGCGCCACCTGGCGGGCACGGCTCGATGAGCACCTCGGCAACTACTCCGTTGAGGCTCTGAATCTGAGGGCGGCCGGTTTCTTTTCATCCGCGCATGCAATCTACGGTATCGGTCACTTGGCGGCACTGATGCGCCTGCTGCCCGAACGCGACCCGCATTCGGGCCTCTATGAATCGCTGGATGCGATTTTCGGCCGGCTTGATGACGCTGCGAGCGCTGCTCCGATGGTCGTGCGGTTTGAGTTGCAGCTGCTGTCCGAGATTGGCTTCGGCCTCGATCTTGAGCGATGCGTTGCGACCGGCGCGTCCGGCGATCTTGTCTATGTGTCACCGAAATCAGGACGCGCCGTGTCTCGTCTGGCGGGCGAGCCTTGGGCGGACAAAATGTTACGGCTGCCGGCCTTCCTGCGCGATTGGCAAAAGGGACCAACCGGACCGGACCTGGCCGATGGGTTTGCGCTGACCGGATTTTTCCTGACCCGCTATGTGCTGGAGCCACGCGGTCTCGCGCTCGGTGACGAGCGTGCGCATTTCATAGCCGCGCTCAATCGCGCCTTGCCAAGCGTTGCGTAGTCCTGGTCGCCGGCGAGGGTGACCAGGACGCCTTTTGGAATGGTGCTGCTATCAGTAGCGGTAGCGATAGTAACGCGGCCCAGTCCACCAGCAGACGCGACGCCAGCCGCAGCCCCAAGGGCCACAACGCCAAACCCGGCGACAGACATACGCGACATCCTGAGTCAGGCTGGATCCGTCGATCGCTTTGGCGATGCCGGCCGGCATTGCAACCGTCATGGCATCGGCGCGATTCGTTATTGACCCTGCCGCAAGAATGGCGAGCGTGGCGGCAGTCGTAAGTAAAATCCGGCGCATTGCTTCCTCCACCCAGTAGAAATCCGCCCCCTCTGTAGTCTTGCGCAAATCCATGCAGTCAAGACCTACAGGTTCGCAAACAATACACAAAGACCTCGAAGATCAGATGGCCGGATCGTTCATCGCTTGTTCATCGCTGCGCAACCGACTAGCTATCAGGCATGGGAAAGCGACTGATTCCCCCCGACAAAGGCGGCGTTGAAGAGGTTGCGCTGCGGGAGGCGCTGGAAGAGCGCTACCTCGCATATGCCCTTTCCACGATTATGAATCGGGCCTTGCCCGATGCACGCGACGGTCTCAAGCCGGTACATCGCCGCATTCTTTATGGGATGCGTCTGCTGCGGCTTGATCCAGGGGCTGCGTTCAAAAAATCGGCCAAGGTTGTCGGCGATGTGATGGGCAATTTCCATCCGCACGGCGACCAGGCGATCTATGACGCGCTTGTGCGGCTCGCGCAGGAGTTTGCGCAGCGCTATCCGCTCGTGGACGGCCAGGGCAACTTCGGAAATATCGACGGCGATAACGCAGCCGCGATGCGCTACACCGAGGCGCGGCTTACCGAAGTGGCGCGGCTGCTGATCGAGGGTATCGACGAAGATGCAGTCGATTTTCGCGCGACCTATGACGGCACCAATGAAGAGCCCGTGGTGCTGCCCGCCGCTTTTCCCAATCTGCTTGCCAACGGCTCTCAGGGCATTGCAGTCGGCATGGCCACTGCTATTCCGCCGCACAATGCTGCTGAACTGTGCGACGCCGCGCTGTTTCTGATCGACAATCCGAAGGCGCGCAGCAAGACGCTCCTGAAATACGTCAAGGGCC
>DATBTA010000170.1:0-12848 GCA_036559505.1 Pseudolabrys sp.
CGGCCTTTGGCGACCTCAACTATCCCGCCGATTTTCCGAACTTCAATTACGTCAATACGAACGCACCCAAAGGCGGCATCTATTCCGAAATCGTCGCTACGCGCGGCTACAACGGGTCGTTTCTGACTTTCACGTCGCTCAACGGTTACATTCTCAAGGGCGAAGGTGCGATGGGAATGGACCTTACCTTTGCGCCGCTTATGGTGCGCTCGGGTGACGAACCCGATGCAATGTACGGCCTCGCTGCCCGCAGCGTTCGAATAACCGACAACGGATTAACCTACCGGTTCACATTGCGGCCGGAGACAAAATTTCATGACGGCACGCCGCTCACGGCTCACGACGTGGCGTGGTCGATCAATACGCTGAAGGAACATGGCCACCCGATCATCACGCAACAGTTGCGTGACTGCAAAGGCGCGGAGGCGACCGATGACCGCACGGTTGTCGTACGTTTCGCCGAAGGGCGCGCGCGCGACGTGCCGTTGTTTGTCGCCGGGCTCCCGATTTTCTCCCGCGCCTATTATTCCAAGCAACCGTTCGATCAGTCGACGCTTGAAAGCCCGTTAGGCAGCGGTCCCTACAAGGTCGGGCGCTTTCAGGTTGGGCATCACATCGAATTCGATCGGGTCAAGGACTGGTGGGGCGCCAATCTGCCCGTCGCACGCGGGCTGAATAATTTCGACACCATCCGCTACGAATACTACCGCGATCGGGAGGTTGGATTCGAAGGCTTTACCGCAAAGAGCTATTTGTTCCGCGAAGAATTCACCTCGCGAACCTGGGCCACACGTTATGAATTTCCGGCGTTCAAGGATGGCCGCGTCAAGCGGGCGGTGATTCCTGACGCCACGCCATCTGGCGCCCAGGGATGGTTCATCAATTTGCGGCGCGAGAAATTCAAGGACCGGCGCCTGCGCGAGGCGCTCATCGATGCATTCGATTTCGAGTGGACCAACAAAAATATTATGTATGGATCTTACGACCGGACGCACTCGGTGTTCGAGAATTCACCGATGAAAGCGGCCGGCAAGCCGAGCGCGGCCGAGGTTGCGCTGCTCGAGCCTTTCCGGAGTCAATTGCCTGAAGAAGTGTTCGGCGAGCCCTATGTGCCGCCGGTGACGGATGGATCGGGACAGGACAAGCGGTGGCTGCGCCATGCGGCACAAATGCTCAACGAGGCGGGCTTCAAGCTGGTTAACCGCAAGCGGGTCATGCCCGATGGCCGGCCGATCGAGATCGAGTTTCTGATCGACGAGCCCACCTTCAAGCCTCATCATCTTACCTATATCAAAAATCTTGAGGTGGTCGGCCTCGTTGCAAGCTTGCGCATCGTCGATCCGGTTCAGTACCGGCGCCGCGTAGACGACTTCGATTTCGATATCACGACCGAGCGCCTGAGCTTTTCGTCTACGCCGGGAGATTCCTTGCGGCCATATTTCAGCTCTCAGGCGGCAGCGATTAAAGGATCGCAGAATCGGGCGGGCATCGCCGATCCGGTGCTCGACCGGCTGATCGAGGTTATCATCGCCGCCAAAACGCGAGACGAGCTGGTCACCGCTTGCCGTGCGTTCGATCGCGTCTTCCGTGCCGGACGGTATTGGGTCCCGCACTGGTACAAGGCATCGCATTGGATCGCGTATTGGGACGTGTTCGGCCGCCCGGATGCCCAGCCGCGCTATTTCAGGGGCATCCCGGACACCTGGTGGTCCGATCGCGGAAAGGCATCAAAGATTGAGAAGGGCGGTTAGAACCGGTGTAAAACCAGCGGCCTGGCGTTTTTGGGCATCGCGGCGCATTTTCGCAACGCTGCGGTATGCCATACTGATAGGGCAATGAGCGCATATATCATCCGCCGCATCCTGTTCATGATCCCGACGATGTTCGGGATCATGCTTGTTGCATTCGTCGTGGTGCAGTTCGCGCCCGGCGGGCCCGTCGAACAGGTGATTGCCAAGCTGACCGGAGCCGACACCGGCGCATCGTCACGCATTTCCGGGTCGGCAGGAGGTGACTTCGGCAGCCGCGGCATGGCGCAAGGGGCGTCGCAGGTCGACGCGGCGAGCTCGAAGTACCGCGGTGCGCAGGGCCTCGACCCGGAGTTCATCAAGAAGCTTGAAAAGCAGTTCGGCTTCGACAAGCCGGCCTACGAGCGCTTTGCGCTGATGCTCTGGAACTACATCCGCTTTGACTTCGGAAAGAGCTATTTCCGCGACGTCAGCGTATTGCAGCTGATCAAGGAGAAGCTGCCGGTATCGATGTCGCTCGGAATCTGGATGATGCTGCTGACGTATTTGATTTCGATTCCACTCGGTATCCGGAAGGCAGTGGATGACGGCTCACGTTTCGACGTCTGGACTTCGAGCGTTATCATCATCGGCTACGCTATTCCCGGGTTCCTTTTCGCGATTTTGCTCATCATCTTGTTCGCCGGCGGCTCCTTCTTTGACTGGTTTCCGCTGCGGGGGCTGGTGTCGGAACGCTGGTCGGAGCTGCCGTGGTGGCAAAAGATCCTCGACTATTTCTGGCATATAACACTGCCGATTTTGTCGATGGCGCTGGCGGCATTCGCGACGATGACGCTGCTCACCAAGAACTCGTTTCTTGAGGAGATCCGCAAGCAATATGTGCTGACGGCACGCGCCAAGGGCTGCACCAGCAACCAGGTGCTCTACGGCCATATTTTCCGGAATGCCATGCTCATTGTGATCGCCGGCTTTCCATCTGCCTTCGTGCACGCCTTTTTCACCGGATCGCTTCTGATCGAGACGATCTTTTCGCTCGATGGCATCGGTCTGCTTGGCTTCGAAAGCGTTCTCAACCGCGATTATCCCGTCGTCTTTGCCACGCTTTATATTTTCTCCCTGATCGGCGTCGTCGTGAACCTGATTTCCGACCTAACCTATACATGGATCGATCCGCGCATCGACTTCGAGACTCGAGAGGTCTGAAGTGGACGCGCGCACGGGAATCAAAACGGAAGCGGGAACGGCGCCTGACGCATCCGCGGAGCGGCGCTGGATAAAAATATCGCCGATCAATAAACGCCGCTGGGAAAACTTCAAGGCCAATCGCCGCGGCCACTGGTCGTTGTGGATCTTCCTTACGCTGTTTCTTGTGTCGCTGTTTGCCGAATTCATAGCCAACGATAAACCGATTTTCATTCACGTGAACGGGCGCTTCTTTTTTCCCGCTGTCTTCACCTATCCGGATACGGCCTTTGCCAAAGGCGATGATCCAAGCTTGTTCGGCACAGCCGCGGACTACAGAGACGAATATCTGATAGGCCTCATTGAGAATGAAGGTGGTACCGTGATCTGGCCACCGGTCCATTTTTCCTACAACACGCAGGTGAGCAAACCGCCGTCGCCATTTCCGTCCAAGCCCACATGGATGTTGACGAAAAAAGACTGCGAGTTTGCGGCGAGCCACGGTTTTGCCAAGTGTGATGAGCTCGAAACGAACTGGCTCGGTACCGACGACGGAGGCCGCGATGTGTTGGCGCGGCTGATTTACGGATTCCGCATTTCGGTGCTGTTCGGCCTGGCGCTTACCATCATATCCTCGATCATCGGCGTCGCTGCGGGCGCCGTTCAGGGCTACTTCGGGGGTTGGACCGATCTTCTGTTCCAGCGCTTCATCGAAATATGGACTTCCATCCCATCGCTCTATCTGCTGCTGATCATTTCGTCTGTTCTTGTGCCGGGATTCTTCGTCCTGCTCGGGATATTGCTTTTGTTTTCCTGGGTGTCGCTGGTCGGTTTGGTCCGCGCGGAATTTCTGCGCGGCCGCAATTTCGAATATATCCAGGCGGCGCGCGCTCTCGGGGTGTCGAATGCGATCATTATTTTCCGGCATTTGCTGCCAAATGCCATGGTCGCGACCATGACTTTTCTGCCGTTCATTCTGTCGTCGTCGGTGATGACTCTGACCGCGCTCGATTTCCTTGGCTTCGGCCTGCCGCCCGGCTCGCCGTCGCTCGGGGAATTGCTGTCGCAAGGAAAGGCCAATGTGCAGGCGCCATGGCTTGGGCTTACCGGCTTTTTCAGCATTGCGATCATGCTTTCGCTGCTGATCTTTGTTGGTGAAGCCGTCCGTGACGCGTTTGATCCGAGAAAGACCTTCAGATGAACGCGAACGAACCGCTGCTCTCTATCCGTGACCTGTCGATCGCGTTCGGAAGCGGCGCGCGCGAATCTCTTGCCGTCGATCGCGTGTCATTCGATATCGGCAAAGGAGAGACGGTCGCGGTTGTCGGGGAATCGGGATCGGGCAAATCGGTCACCGCCCTGTCCGTGATGAAGTTGCTGCCCTATCCGGCGGCACATCATCCGTCAGGCTCGATCACGTTCAAGGGTCGCGACCTTCTCCCGTTGAGCGAGCGTCAAATGCGCCACGTGCGCGGCAACGACATCACGATCATCTTCCAGGAGCCGATGACATCACTCAATCCGCTGCACACGATCGAGAAGCAAATCGGCGAGATTCTTGAATTACATCAGGATGTTACTGGTCAGGCAGCAAGAGCGCGTATTCTCGATCTGCTTGATCAGGTCGGCATTCCAGATCCGGCCGGACGTCTTAAGAGCTATCCGCACCAGCTCTCCGGCGGCCAACGTCAACGGGTGATGATCGCGATGGCGTTGGCGAATGAGCCCGATCTGCTCATTGCCGACGAACCGACGACTGCGCTTGACGTCACCGTGCAGGCGCAAATCCTGAAACTGCTCAAGGATATCCAGACGCGTCTCGGGATGTCCGTGCTTTTCATCACCCACGATCTAGGGATCGTCCGCAAGATCGCCGACAAGGTCTGCGTCATGCAGCGCGGAAAGATCGTTGAGAAGGGCAGCGTTGAGCGGGTCTTCAAGTCGCCCGAGCATCCGTACACGCGCGCCTTGCTTGCCGCGGAACCGAAACCGGATCCTGCACCTCCGCGGCCGGAAGCGCCCGTCGTCATCGAAACCAAAGATCTGAAGGTGTGGTTTCCGGTCAAGCGCGGTTTGCTGCGCAAGGTTGTTGGGCATATCAAGGCGGTCGACGGCGTCAGCGTCGAGCTACGCAAGGGCGAGACGCTTGGTGTCGTGGGCGAATCCGGGTCCGGTAAGACGACGCTCGGCCTCGCCATCCTGCGTTTGATTTCGTCTGACGGCCCGATTGTATTTATGGGCGATCCTATCCAGGAGCTCAAATTCAAGGAGATGCGGCCGTACCGCCACAACATGCAAATCGTGTTCCAGGACCCGTATGGGTCTTTGTCTCCGCGCATGTCGATATCCGATATTATTGAAGAAGGTCTGTGGGTGCATCATCCTGGACTGCCGGCGGCGGAACGTCAGCGGCGCATCGTTGCGGCGCTGGACGACGTCGGTCTCGACGCGCAGACGCGATACCGGTATCCGCATGAATTCTCGGGCGGCCAGCGGCAGCGGATCGCATTAGCGCGCGCGCTGGTGCTGGAGCCTACGTTCATCGTTCTCGATGAGCCGACCAGCGCGCTCGACATGCTTATCCAGTCGCAGATGGTCGACTTGCTGCGCGACCTGCAGAAGCGCCACGACTTGACCTATATGTTCATTTCGCACGACCTGCGGGTCGTTGCCGCATTGGCGAGCCGGCTTTTGGTCATGCGTCACGGCAAGGTCGTGGAGGAAGGGGCGGCCGCCGAATTGTTCAAAGCGCCCACGAGCGATTACACGCGCGCACTGTTTGCGGCGGCCTTCAAACTGGAAATCGCCCCCGAAGGCGTGGTGTCGCAATAATGCGTCCGACGACGGTCTGGCTGGTGGCGCTTGCCGGCGTTGTAGCGACGGCGGTGGGCGCGGCCCAATTTGGCCCCGACCAGTATCCCATCAAGAGCGACGAAGGCGATCCGATCACCAATTTCGATCTGAAACCGGAGCAGTCGGCGCGACTCGCAAAGCTACCCGGCCAAGTCGCGGTCGGAAATCCGAACGGCGACGTCACCCTCGTACAATTCTACGACCTCAACTGTCCGTTTTGCCGGGAGGCGGCCGCAGACGTTGATGCGCTCGTGCGTGCCGACAAAAAACTCAAATTGGTATTTGTGCCCTATGCCGTTCTGTCCGTGCAGTCCGCCCAAGGCGCGCTCGTGGAGCTCGCGGCGGGTGAAATGTTGACCCCTGAAAAATACCTCGACTTTCATCGCCAGATATACGCTGGCCGCGGCCTCATCGATGCGGCGCGCGTGCTTGCCGCAGCCGAAGTCATAGGTCTCGATCGTCAGGAACTGGCCGAGGCCGCCAATACCGAAGGCATGCTCGCCGTTCTCAAGCAAAATGCCGATTTCGGTTCGGATGCCAAGCTGATTGCAACACCCGCCTATGTCGTCAATGGTGTGGCCATTCTCGGCCATCCCGGTCTCAAGTCATTGCAGGGCGTTATCCGTTCGGTGCGCAGCTGCCGGAAGGTGGCTTGCTAGATTCTGCGAACGCCGGTGATTTCAGAGCCGGTCGCTTTGATGCGCATGGTCGCGTCCTCGGCCGATTCAATTGCGACCATCATATGGTGGGCATTTGCGTGAATAAGCGTCTCGGGATCAATTGCAATGGCGACGTGGCCTTTCCAGAAAACCAAATCGCCCCGGCGCAGGCTTGCAAGCGAAGACAATTTTCCGAGCGCAAGCTCCTGCATGTCGCTGTCGCGGGGACACGAGATGCCGGCTGCCTGCAGTGAAATCTGGACCAGGCCCGAGCAGTCCATCCCGAGGGAGGTTTTGCCTCCCCACAAATAAGGGGTGCCGACAAACCGCTCCGCAACGGTGACGAAATCGGGTTGCCGCACCTTGACGGGCGCCAGGTAGACCTCGGGGATATGCCAGCCGAGAGCCGTGACGGCGAACCGCTCATCCTGCCGCGTGACGGCGACGCGCGCGCCCATCGGCAGAGCGACGGCTGGCGGCAGCTTGATATCCGGACTCGCAAAGGCGAATGCGCGCGGGACCGTGACTTTGTGGGTTGGCGTGGCTCCGACGGCCCCGAGCGCGCCGGACGAAAGCCAGCCGACATAGCCGTCGGTTTCCAGCTGGCCCCAGGCCCAACCCTCATCGGTTGTTTCGTAGATCGTTATCCGTTCGCCCAGCAGCGCTTCCGTGTCGAGCCTTGCGTCGTGTGATGGCGCGCGACGCAGCGCCGTGACCGACTCGATGATCTGGTGCCGGCTGCCTTCGACGAAACGTTTGGCTTCGACATGTCCACGCAGGTGGTCTGCGGCGATCTCGGGCCGGAAGGGATTGATGCGGGGGTCGAGGGCGACCATCGATCAAGAATATCGGGAGCGGAGCAATGCGTGGAGGGCACGCGCCGACTGGCACTCCGCACCCTCCGGACGTCCGGGCTTTGCCACGGGCGTCCATGCGAAAATATCAAAATGCACCCAAGCTTTTGTATTCACGAACCGGCGCAGGAACAATGCTGCAGTAATTGCTCCGGCTTGTCCTCCGGTTCCAACGTTGTTGAGATCGGCCACCTTCGAGTCAAGCAAGCCGGCATAGGGACGCCACAGCGGCAGTCGCCAGAGCGGATCACTCTCGGCTGCGGCCGCTCGCATAAGTTCGTCGGCAAGCGCGTCATCGTCCGTGAAGAACGGGGGCACATCGGGGCCGAGGGCGACGCGCGCTGCCCCCGTGAGGGTCGCAAAATCGATCACCAGCGACGGCTTGCCTTCTTCGGCGAACGTCAGGGCATCCGCCAGGATCAGCCGGCCTTCGGCGTCGGTGTTGCCGATTTCGACGGAAATGCCCTTTCGCGAAACGTAGACGTCACGCGGGCGGAAGCTGGTGCCGGATATTGCGTTCTCAACCGCTGGAATGATCACGCGCAGCCGGACTTTCAATCCATCCGCCATGATCATGTGCGCAAGCGCCAGGGCAGTGGCCGCACCGCCCATATCCTTTTTCATGTTGAGCATGCCGGTATCCGGCTTGATATCGAGTCCGCCGGTATCAAAACAAACACCCTTTCCGACCAACGTAATTTTCGGGTCGCTCGCCTTGCCCCACGTCATGTCGATCAGCCGCGGTGCGCGGGCCGATCCCGCGCCCACCGCGTGCACCAGCGGAAAGTTCTTTGCGAGCGCGGCACCGCTGGTCACTTGGATCTTGGCGGAGTGCTTTTTTGCCAGCGCTCTGGCTGCGGCCTCCAGTTCAGCAGGCCCCATGTCGTTCGACGGCATGTTCGTGAGGTCACGGCAGAGTGTCACGCCCTCGACGACGTGGCTCAACACGTCGCCGTCGACGCCTTCCGGAAGGACGAGGCGTACGTTGCGCGCTTCCGATTTGCGATATCGCGAGAATTGATAGCTGCCCAACGCAAATGCTAATGCGGCGAGCCGTACGTCGTGCGGCCTGTTGGCGAAACGGTAGGTGCCCGGCGGCAGAAGACCGGCCAATTGTCCCGGCCGGAACCGGTCGCGGTCCGGGTGGTCGGGGCCTTCGATTCCGAACAGGACCCCGGCAAGCTTGCCGTTACCGCCCGGTAACAACAGGGACCGGCCAGGCTTTGCCTCGAAAGCAGCCGTGCTGATGAACGCCTGCTCGGAGCTGCCAAGCTTCTTACGCACTGCGTCGAAGTTGGCGGCATAGACGAACCAGATCGGGATCGCCTGGTTTTTGCCGGCGTTCGCAAAGACGGGATGCATGATTACTCCGCGGCGTCGCGCATCGAAGGCTTGGGTAAGTAGCCGTCACGCCGCTGCGGCAGTTTCCAGCCCAGCAATTTCGAAGCGACCAGGGTGCGGAGCACCTGTGCAGTGCCACCGCCGATCGTGAACATCCGCACGTCCCGCGCCATGCGTTCCAGTGGAAGCTCCCTCGAATAGCCGCGCGCGCCAAAAATTTGCAGCGCATCGTTCACGATCTTAATGGCCGTTTCGGACGCGAATATTTTTGCCTGCGCCGCCAGCATCGGGTCGGGAAACTCGCTGTTATCGGGGCCGCGCGAGCGCGCCGCTTGATAGAGCATCAGACGGGCGGCGGTCAGCTGTGTCTGCATATCGGCAAGCATCCACTGCAGGCCCTGAAATTCGCCGATAGGCCGGCCGAATTGCTCGCGGGTTTTTGCCCATTCCAAAGCATGGTCGAGGGCGCCGGCTGCGACGCCGAGCGCCACCGTTCCCGCTCCGACGCGTTGACTGTTATAGGCATTCATCAAGTCGCTAAATCCGCGGCGGAATCCCGATGGCGGCAGCACGGCCATGCTTGCCGGCACCTCAAGGTCGTCGCAAATGATTTCCGCCTCAGGCATGCCCCGCAGCCCCATGGTCTGCTCGCGCTTGCCGATTCGCAGGCCTTTCGATTGCTCACGCACTGCGAGGAAACCGCCGATGCCGAGCTCCTCACCGTGCTCGTCGAACACACGCGCGAAAATCAGGTGCAGGCGTGAAACCCCCGCACCCGTGATCCAATGCTTCTTGCCGTTGATGACGTACGTATCACCGCGCTTGTCGGCGCGCGTGGTCATCGCGCTCGCATCGGAGCCGGCCTCCGGCTCGGTAATGCAGATCGCCGGCTTGTCGCCCTCGAGCACAAGCTGCGCGGCGAGCCTTTTCTGGGGATCGCTGCCGTAGGCCATCACGGTCGAAATCGCGCCCATGTTTGTCTCGACGACGATTCGCGAAGTGACTGTGCATGCCTTCGCCATTTCCTCGATGACGAGGACCGCTTCGAGGAAGGAACGACCTTGGCCGCCGAGACCCTTCGGGATTGTCATGCCGCAAAAGCCGGATTGACTCAGCGCCTTGACGATGTCCCAGGGGTATTGCTCGTCGCGGTCTATGGCCGCGGCGCGCGGGCGCACGACCTTGGTCGCAAAAGCGCGGGCGCGATCGCGTAACTCAAGCTCGTGGGTGGAAAGGCCCAGGTCCAAGTCCATTGTCGGCGACTATAAATCCGGTGCAGACGGGAGTTTACAAGTTAACCAGTCATTAGGGTTAACGTTTTATTGCTCGACTATGCCATCGAGAACCAGCCCCGCTGTTTTGCTCGCCTCGGCTGCCTTGGCGGTCATTCTCGCCTTGTCGGCAGGGGGCTGCTCCAATATAGGCGCCCGTGAGACAACGGGTTCTGTGAGCGCCACGGAGACGGCCTCGCCCGGCTCGGACGAATTCCGACGCTCGCTTGAGACGCTTGGTGCCCGCTATCGCCAGAATCCGAACGATGCGGACGCTGCGATCGCCTATGCGCGCGCACTGCGCACAACCGACCAGCGTGCCCAGGCCGTGGCGGTGCTGGAGCAGGTTTCGATCCGCAATCCCCAGAACATGGCCTTGCTCGGCGATTACGGGCGCGCGCTCGCGGATGTCGGGCAATATCAGCAGGCGCTTGTGACGCTCGAGCGTGCGCACACGCCCGACAACCCGGATTGGCGTATCCTCAACGTGCAGGGCGCAGTGCTCGATCAGATGGGCCGCCATGCCGAAGCGCAAAAATACTATGCCTCCGCGCTCAAGATCACGCCGAACGAAGCGTCGGTGCTTTCCAACCTCGGCCTGTCGTACATGCTCACAAAGGATCTGAAAAACGCCGAGGTGACGTTGAGACGCGCCGCCGCCCAACCGAATGCAGGGCCTAGAGTGCGGCAGAATCTTGCGCTCGTTGTCGGCCTGCTCGGCCGTTTTGAGGAGGCAGAGAAGATTGCAAGCGCGGACCTGCCGGAAAGCGAGGCGGCGGCGAACGTCGCCTATTTACGGCAGATGCTTGCGCAAAAGGGCGACTGGAAAAAAATGGGACGCGCTTACGCTGCGCCCGGCGCCGGATCCTAACGCGATTTTGAAAGACTTCAGCTGCAGCTGATGCTGTTGTAGACCGGCGGCAAGATGCGCGGGCTCATGAACATCTGATCCGACAGCGGCAGCGTGCCCGTAATCGTGTAACCAACCACCGGCGTGTAGTTGTAGTTCACCTCGCTCCACACCAGGTAAGTATTCGGAATTGCCAGGTCAGCCGACGGGAGGGTTACCGTGGCCCCGGCTGTGCGGGCCGTGCCGTTCAGAGTAGCGCTCCATTTAACCTTGGCGTTGCCACTGTCGTCGATCTTCAGGCAAGTGATTGTGGCAGCAAGATTGCCGACCGAGTAGGGTTTGATGATTGCCGCAGAGGCATTGAGAATATTGGTCATGCCGTCGACGGTAATCGTCTGCGATTGAGACGTCAGGTTGGCGAGCGCTCCGGCCGTCAGCGTGACCTTGCGGTCCGCTGCAATGCCATCGGTTATTTCCACACAACCAAAATAGAGCGTGATCAGGAGCGGCGCCAGAATCGCAAATTCAACCGCGGAGGCTCCTTCACGATCACGCTTGAAGGACCGCAGGAGCCTAGTCATACGCGATGTCATGGCTGTCATGGCGGATTGCCTAGTGGCAGGAATTTGAGGGCGTTGCGGTTGAGAACGGCTCGTTGCAGAAGACCGCCGTCGCGACCAGCAGGCGCCTGTTGCCGTTTATGTTGGTAAGATTGTTCCCGAGCAGCGAGACGTAGATCGGCCACTGATAGTAAAGCGTAACGACCTCGATCTGGCCGGGCGTGCCGGGGCTGAAATTCAGCTTGGACTCATCGAGCTTTCCATCGGTGAGCGGCAAATCGTTATTGATGGCAGCGAAGTTCTCGTACGTCTTGACGTCGACATAGACGCCACCGACGCAATCGAACAACCCGTGGATGCGGCTGCAAACCTCGGTCTTGAAATCGTCTTTCGTCCAGGCCTTGTCCTGAGCCTGGCCCGTCATGATCAGGCGAGCGGAGTCGGTAACCGCTGTTTCGAGGGTCTGGCCGGCGAAAAATACGAGCGCCGTCTCCAGGATCGCGAACGTCAGTCCCAGAAACGGAACTGCGACCAGGCCGAATTCGACCGCAGCGGAACCGTCCTGCTGCCGGACAAAGCGGCGCGCCAAACGGGACGGCACCAACCGGCGAAACCAGGCTGAAAACTTATCTCGGGTGGGTCTATGCATGACAAACGTCTCGCTGGCTCGACGGTGTCGAAACACCGGCCTGCATAGCAAAGGCGCCTTGTCGATTTGTTGCTTAAACGCGTCGAACTCAGGTACCGGCGTTAACCGATCGGTAAGCGTGAAAGCCGCGGACTGCGTTGGGCGTTGCTATTTCGAACCCTGTGCCTGGCCGTTGCGCGCACCGCTTTGGCTCAGGGTTGCATTAAAGAAGCCCGGCGAATCTCCCAGCGTAATCCGACGCTCGCAATTCGGCGCGCAGCTGTAGGATTCCCGTTCGATACCCTTGTAAACAGTGACGACGTCGCTGGTGCCAGCGCCACGGACTTCCACCATTCTGCTCATCAGCACGCGACCGTTCCGATCGAGCGCCAGCAAGTTGGTCATGCCATAGCCCTTGCCGGTAACCACCAAAACGCCGCCGCTCTGCACGGTAGCATCGGCGATCAGCGGATTGCCGATGATGATCGTTGCGACGCGGTCGGGCAAATTAAGAAGATGGGCCTGGTCGACATTGATGCTGACGACTTCATCGGCGCCGCGTGCAAGCGTCTGTGTCCAAAGCCCTGCGGCCAGAAATGCCAGGACCCACAAGCCTGATGAACGCCTGCAGATCTTCGACAAGGCCGACATCAAGCCCTCCAGCCCGCTCGTACAACAAAACCGGCGTGATGACCGCCGGCGCGATGAATCAAGTTGACTGCAAATTGGTGAATGAAGTGCAAAGAGCGGTATCCGCGCCCGTGCGTTCGGGTCAACAGGGCGCAAAGTTCGCGCTAACGGTTCGTTAACCAGATTAGTCACGCCGCCTGATGGAAATAAAAACCCCTGCCTTCTCAGTGACATTAACTGCGGCGCAAGGCGCGAACCTTACGTTGCCACGC
>DATBTA010000171.1:0-5719 GCA_036559505.1 Pseudolabrys sp.
GTGCACAACGTAGTAAAAGAACGGCACGCGCCCGAAGGTCGCGATCCAGTCCGCGACCGGGCCACGAAACCATTCAAACGCGGCGACCAGCATCAGCGCCGGCCCGAGCGTCATGCCCAGATACAGCAAGGATGGCGGGTATTTCTCGCAATTGATGAACGACAGCACGGTGGCAAGTACATTGTCCTGGATAGCCCACGGCGCCGGGTCGCCGTAAAGGTTGGTGGCGCGCAGGACGAAAAAACCGAGGGTCACGGCAGCGCCGAGCATGAAAAGTTGCTGCACGCGCGCCGCGCGCTCCCGCGTGAACACCGGCCCCAGCGCGTAGCCCGCGGCCATCACGCCGATCCATGGAATCAGCGGATAAAGCACGAAGAACTTGACCCCGGGCGCAATGTCGAAAAGCCCCGGCTGATGCAGCAAATGCCAGAGCGGCGCGGCGGCGCCGAGTTGCTCGGCCTTGATGCCATCAAGAGCGTTATGGCCCGCGATCATCGCCAGCCCAATCGCGGCGATCGCTCCGCGGGGTAAATGAACAATCGCCGACAGCGCGACCATCGACACGCCGATCGCGAAAATCACCTGGGCGACAAAGTAATTGAAATGGATGTCGAAGCTCCAGCCGAACCGCACGACCGTGAACTCGATCAGGACCAGCCAGAGGCCGCGCGTGACGAGAAAACGGCTGACGTCGGCGGTGCCGCGCGCCTGGTTGTTACGGCCTTGAGCGCCGTACAGAAAAGCGGAAATGCCCGCCAGAAAGATGAAAGTCGGCGCGCAGAAATGCGTCACCCAGCGCGTCAGGAACAGCGCCGTGTCGGTGACGTCGCGCGGATTGAAGCCGCCATTGGCAAAAAAATCGCGGGTGTGGTCGAGGGCCATCACGATCATCACCAGGCCGCGCAGCGTGTCGATCGAACTGAGGCGCGTGCGTTCGCCCACTGCCGCCACTTTCATAGAAGACACCTCGGATGGGGAAGCGTCCGGCAATGCGGTCCGCTGCGATGCATCGAGTGTGACGGTCATGACGGTTATCCGTGATCAACGTTTCGAAATTTCAGGTCGGGGTGCGCGTATGACCTATCGCGGCCATTCGCTCAAGATGCGTTCGCATCACAACATCCGTGCCGGCAATCACGGAAACGTCAGAAAAAGGAGGGCGCCGCGAAAACCACCCGTTATTCAGCACCTTCCGTGACGCATCGGCCGCACATGCGGAACCGACATTCCTGCAATTCATTATCGGCCTGACGCGGCACCGATATCGGCGTATTCCATCCCATTATTCTGATCGTTTTCATCACCAGCGTCGATGAACCACGCATTTCTGTCAGGAGATCCCCATGAAGGCCCGCCGCCTTTCAAAGACATCGACACGCGAAGCGAATCGTCCGACACGCGCGACGGCTGAAAATGCGGTTCGCACGCTCATCCAGTGGGCGGGCGACGATCCTAACCGCGAGGGCCTGCGTGGCACGCCGGCGCGTGTGGTGCGGGCCTACGAGGAATGGTTCGCCGGCTATTTCGAGGATCCGCGCGAATACCTGCAGCGGACCTTCGAGGAGGTCGCCGGCTACGACGAAATGGTGCTCCTGCGCGACATCCGCTTTGAATCGCACTGCGAGCATCACATCGCGCCGATCATCGGGCGCGTGCATATCGGTTATCTGCCGCGCAAGCGTGTGCTCGGCATCTCGAAGCTCGTGCGGCTCGTCGACGTCTACGCCAAGCGTATGCAGGTGCAGGAGAAGATGACCGCCGAGATCGCCGGCTGCCTGAAGCACGTGCTCAAACCTGCCGGCGTGGGGGTGGTGGTCGAAGGCGCGCACGAATGCATGACCACGCGCGGCGTGCACAGGCCCGACGTGACGATGGTGACGAGCCGCATGCTTGGCGTCTTCCGTACCAACTTCAAGACGCGGCAGGAATTCTTCGCTGCGATCAAGCTGCGGCAGAAGGGCGACGACGAGCCGGCCTAACTCCAAGGCTCGTCCCCGCGAAAGCGGGGACCCAGAGCAACAAGCGGCCCTGGATTCCCGCTTTCGCGGGAATAAGCGGAGTGTGGTGCTAAATGACCCTAAACGCCCGCAACAACTGAAACACCGAAACCAGCACGATCAGGCATCCGACCGCGATCATCAGCCCGCGCGCCGGAACGTGCTTGACGATCCAGCCGCCGAACGGCGCCGCCAGCACGCCGCCGAGAACCAGCGGAATCAGATGTTCGAGCGCGACGGCGCCGAGCTCTGCGAAGAACGTCGTCGCCGCCGCGACGGTCACGAAAAATTCCGCCGTGTTGACGGAGCCGACTGAATAACGCGGCGCATGTCCCGAGCCGACCAGCGTGGACGTCGTCATAGGCCCCCAGCCGCCGCCGCCGGTCGCATCGAGAAACCCGGCGCCGAAACCCAGCACCACCGTCCAGCCCGCCGGCGCGCGCGGGGTCAGCGCGATCCGCACGGATTTCCAGAGAATGTAGAGGCCCATGATCAGCAGATAGATGTAGACATATCGCCGCGCGGCGCTGACCTCGATGTTCGACAGGATCCAGGCGCCCAGGATGGCGCCGAAAACGCCGGCTATGCCGAGACGCGCGATCAACCGCCAATCGACGTTGCGATGATAGATATGTGACGCCGCCGAGGCGCTGGTGGTGAAAATTTCAGCAGTGTGGACGAGCGCGCTTGCGTGCGCCGGCGGCAGGCCGATGGCCAGCAAAGCCGTGTTCGATAGCACGCCAAAAGCCATGCCGAGCGCACCGTCGATGAGCTGCGCGCCAAAGCCGACGGCGAAAAACAGCCACCAATGATCCAAGGAAAACGCCCTCCCGAGCGGGCCGAACACCAGCCTACCACGCCTTCCACATATTTCGGCCGATGAGACCTTTCGCCGCCATATGTGAAATCCGGAATTCGACAACGTCCGGAAGACCGCGAAGTTTCGCGGGATCACCCGACGACAGGGGTTGCTTGGCGCCGCGCCGTCGGCCACAAGGCGCGGCATGCTCATCATTAACGAGCTTACGGTCCTGGTTCTGCTGGAACGCGCCGCCGCGCGACTTTCTAGCCTGCCCCACCTTTTTCGAGCAATCCGAGGGCGTGACGCAACGCATCGGCGGCCGCCTTGCGCTCGTCGCCGGACATGCGATCGACTTCGAGCTCAAGTTTCAGATGGCCTGTGCTGGCCTTTTCTGAATCCTGGCGCAATCCCAGGACAGCATATGTTGCAACGGGCTCGGCAATGCCCTTGACCTGAACGTAGCCCAGCTCCTCGCAGCGTACGGTGTCTTTCACAAGCGCATAAGTTTCGAATGAGATCAGCACGCCGCCAGGGAGCGCCTCGTGCTCCAGCCGCGCAGCAAGGTTTACGGTGCCACCGACCATCGTGTAGTCCATGCGGTCATCACTGCCGAAATTTCCGACCGTACAATAGCCGGTATGAATGCCGATCCGGCATCGCAGCGGCGTCTCGATGCCGCTGTTCCTCCACTCCTCTGCCAGTGCGCTGACGCGCCTTTGCATGGCGATCGCCATTTGAACACAGGCAAGCGCATCCTCTTTCACGCCGAGGGTCGCCGGATCACCAAAGAACATGACAATGGCATCACCCACATATTTGTCGATGGTCGCGCCGTATTGCAGCGCTATCTTCGACATTTCGGTCAGGTAGTGATTGAGCAGCTGGGTAAGGTCCTCGGACTCCATCTTGTCGGTGATTTCGGTGAACCCGACGAGATCGGAAAAGCAGACCGTGAGCTTTTTGCGTTTGCTGACAATCTTGACGTCCTGCTGGCCCGTGAAGATCGAATCGTAGACCTGAGGAGCCAGGTATTTTGCGAGCTTGGACGACAGCGCGGTCAGGGCCTCGGACTTCTCCGAGAGATCCTGTTCGCGCTGCTTGAGCTCGGTGATGTCGGAATAGACACAGACCGTACCGCCATCCTCGGTGCGGCGCTCGCTAACCATCACCCAGCGCCCGTTGCCGCGCTGCTGAATTTGCGGCTCGCCAGGATTGCGATGCTGCCGCAACCGTTGCGCGACCCATTCTTCTACCCGGCCTTCCGCATCCTTGACGTAGCCGCGCTCGGCGGCCCGGCGAGCGATGCTTTCAAAGGTCGTACCGGCGGTAAGATCGATTTCCAGGCCGGGATATAGCAGATCGCGATAGCATGAATTGCAAATGACGAGCCGGTCTTCTCCGTCATAGCAAACAAAGCCCTCGGAAATGCTTTCGATTGCCTCTGCGAGCCGTTTTTCGCTGCGCAGCCTGGCCTGCTCGGCGCGACGCAGCGGCGTGATGTCGTAAAGCCAGAACAGCCGCTTGCCTCCGGCCACTGCGACGTGGCCGCCCTGGTAAGCGACCTGCACATAGGAGATCAGCAGATTGAGCAACTCACCTTGCTTGGTCTTGAAAATCACTTCCTCGTTCAGCAATTGCCCGCCGCGGGTTCGCAGCACTTCGATGATACGCATTCGATGGTCGAGGTCGTGCCAGAACAACTTGGTGTCGAATAGTTGAAGCTCTTCCTTCTCATATCCCAGCAGGTCGCGCATTCGCCGATTGTGGAAGAGGATACGCCCTTCGTCGTCAACGACGCACACGGCCGCTGGACAGTAGTCCAGGATTTCGCGGAGCTGTCGCTCCTGCTCGACGACCTGGAGTTCGTGCCGGGTCAAGGCCGTGATGTCGTAAACCCAAAGCACCCGCTTGCCCCCAACGAAACTGACGTGGCCGCCGCGATAAGCCACCTGCGCGTAGGTCAGTAGTAGATCCAGGAGCTGGCCGTTTTTGGTGCGCCAAACCACCTTCTCGTTGAGAATCTGTCCGCCGCGCTCGCGCAGCGACGCGATGATCCGCGAACGCTGTTCGAGGTCGTGCCAGAACTTGCGAGTATCGGCGCGGTCGAGTTCGTCCTGCCCGTACCCAAGCAGCTCGCGCAGCCGCGCGTTGTAGAACAACAACCGGCCATCTTCGTCGACGACCAGGAGCGCCGCGGGACAAAACTCGAGCATCTCCCGGAATTGACGCTCATGCTCGGTCGCCTCGTCGCTCCGTGCGACGCCACTTTTCGTCGCCGCCGATCGACCTGATGGTGCGTCGGAAGACATCGGTTCCCCCCGGGCAAAAACTAGCATTGAATCTTGTAGAATTCGATGCCTGCCATCGTGCCCGTTCGCCGGCATCGCCCACGATCGGGCTTGCCTGGCGCCGCGCCGTCGGCCACAAGGCGCGGCATGCTCGTCATTGACGATCTCACTGTCCGCATTGCCGGCCGCAAGCTGCTGGAAGGGGCCTCCGCACGCATTCCGGCCGGCGCGCGCGTCGGCCTGGTCGGCCGCAACGGTACCGGCAAGACCACATTGTTCGGCGTCATCGCCGGCGATATCTCCGCCGAGCAGGGTCATGTCGAGATTCCGCCGCGCTGGCGCATCGGACGGCTGGCGCAGGAGGCCCCGAACGGGCCGGACAGCCTGCTCGAAGTCGTGCTGAAGGCGCATCGCGAACGAACCGCATTGCTGGCGGAAGCTGAGACTGCGCACGACCCGCACCGCATCGCCGAGATCCAGACCCGGCTCGCCGATATCGGCGCGCACGCGGCCCCTGCCCGCGCGGCGTCGATCCTCGCCGGACTGGGTTTCTCCACCGCCGATCAACAGCGGCCATGCTCGGAATTTTCCGGCGGCTGGCGTATGCGCGTCGCGCTCGCCGCAACGCTGTT
>DATBTA010000172.1:0-2188 GCA_036559505.1 Pseudolabrys sp.
CGATCCGAGCAACTGACCGATCCGCGGCCGCACGCGCAATTGGTAGAGTGTGGCGAAATGCACGACCGAAACGATGAAGCTCACGATGATCGGCGTCGTCAAAATGCGGTCGGGCACAGCGATGTCGAGGAATGCGACGACCGGCACCCAGATGATATTCAGGATGGCGACCACAACACCGATGCTCTCGGCGCCGAGCCAGTTGAGCCAGCCGAGCGCGAATTCGCGTTTCTGATCGCGGTTGAGCTGGCTTGCGCCAGGCAGGAACCGGCGCCAGTGCTTCTTCACGATCTGGAAGCCGCCATAGGCCCAGCGGTTGCGCTGCTTCTTGTAGGCCTCGAAGCTGTCCGGCAGCAGTCCGTGGCCGTAACGATGATTGGTGTAATGGGTCTTCCAGCCGAGCTCGAGCAGAGTGAGCCCAAGATCCGCATCTTCGCAGATTGTGTCACTCGACCAGCCGCCGGCCGCCTCGATTGCCTGGCGCCGGATCAGGCACATCGTGCCGTGCACGATGATCGCATTGAACTCGTTGCGCTGAACCATGCCGATATCGAAAAATCCGGCGTATTCGCCGTTCATCGCGTTGTGCATGAGGCTGCGCTCGCCGTCGCGGTGATCCTGCGGCGCCTGGACAAGGCCGATCGACGAGTCGCTGAACAGCGGAACGAGATCCTTGAGCCAGTCCGGCTGCACCACGTAGTCGGCGTCAATAACGCCGATCACCTCGACATCGGCAGCGGTGTGCGCGAGGGCAAGACGCAATGCGCCTGCCTTGAAGCCGGCGAGGTTGTCGTCGCGCACGAACTTGAAGCGGTCGCCGAGCGTGCGGCAGTGATCTTCAACCGGCAGCCACATGGCCGGATCGGGCGTGTTGTTGATGACGATGATACACTCGAAATTCGGGTAGGCGAGCCGTGAGACCGCATCGAGCGTCTGCTTGAGCATCTCAGGCGGCTCATTATACGCCGGGATATGGATCGAAACTTTCGGCGCATAGGTCTCGGGGACGAGTGGCGGGCTGCCGATCAGACGTAGCGGCTTGCGGCCAAAAGCAATGGCGGCGATTTCCTCGATGCGCGCGAGGGCGATGATGATCAGCGGGATCAGCAGAATTATGCCGAGACCAAGCGCGAAAGCGGCGCCCGGAACAAAATAGTGGCCGTTCCAATATGCGAACACAGCAGCAAACCACGCGCCCACCACGTTCGCGGCGCCTGTAAGTATTGTGGCCTGCCACAACGTGACGGCACTCATCGCAAGTAGCGGCAACGAGAGCAGTACGCTCACGAGAATGGCGATCGTCGCAAGCTTCCAATGATCGGGCTCGGTGATCGGGCCGGTCCAGCTGAACTTGGGATGGCGCGATGCGTCGAAAAGTCCCCAATAGGGCCCGACGCCGCCTTCGTTCGTCTTCCACGGCTGGTCGATCGCTTCGACGATGTTGTAGTCCATGCCGTATGCTTCGGCGCGCGCTACGAAGTCGCGCAGCACGACGGCCTGCTCGATGCGGCCGGGATTGGCTCGATGCATGTTGTAGCCGGCACTCGGCCAGCCGAACTCGGCGATGACGATCCGCTTGCCTGGATACGCCTTGCGCAGCTTGTCGTAGATGATGACGGTCTGATCGACAGTCTGCGTCTCGGAAAAGCCTTCCCAGTAAGGAAGAATGTGCGCGGCAATATAGTCGACGGCAGAAACAAGCTCGGGGTGCTCGATCCAGACGTGCCAGATTTCGCCGGTGGTGACCGGAACGTTCGTCGAGCGCTTCACGCGCTGAATCATCTGAATCAGGTCGCTGACTTTTTGCTCGTCGCGGTAGATCGTCTCGTTGCCGACGATGACACCGTTGACGTTGCTGTGACGCTTTGCGAGATCAATCACCGAGCGGATTTCACGCTCGTTGCGATCCTGATTTTTGTCGATCCATGCGCCGGCTGTAACGCGCAGCCCGAATTCAGAAGCTATGCCCGGCACGAGTTCGACACCGGCCGTCGCCGAATATGTGCGAATAGCGCGTGTGTACGGCGCGAGAAGCTTGAGGTCGGAACGAATCTGCGCGACCTGCGCGGTGGTGCGATCAGGATGTGCCGAGCCATTGAACGGCGCGTAAGAAACGCTCGCGAGCTGGCCTTCGAAGTTGGGGGCGCGAACGTCATCGCGCATTAACGCCCACAACCCGGCATGCACG
>DATBTA010000173.1:0-17848 GCA_036559505.1 Pseudolabrys sp.
GCCGCTCCAAGGGTCATGCGCAGTCGGTCATCAATACCGGCGACCTGGTCGTCAATCTCGACACCAAAACGGTGGAGGTTGGCGGCCAGCGCGTGCATCTGACCGGCAAGGAATATCAGATGCTCGAGTTGCTCTCCTTGCGCAAAGGCACGACGCTCACCAAGGAGATGTTCCTCAATCATCTTTACGGCGGCATGGACGAGCCGGAACTCAAGATCATCGACGTGTTCATCTGCAAGCTTCGCAAGAAGCTCGCCAATGCATCGAGCGGCAAGAACTACATCGAGACGGTCTGGGGGCGCGGCTACGTGCTGCGCGAGCCGACCGACGCGGACGAGAGAATTCCGGCGTAGCCGAAGTTCGACATTTCCCCCGCGTTGCGTTTGCGTGGTTTGAGCCTTCTGGCTCTCTCCCATCCAAACTTGAACCCCGGCCACTGGCCGGGGTTTTTTTACGCGGTGCCCTTCCCCGCTTACCGGTCTGGCTTGAGCTGAACAATTTTCCAGCCGAGCTTCTTGATCTCAGTATCAGCCAGCGGCGTTATCGTGCCGGTTGCCGCAAGCACCGGCATCGAGCCGGGGCGGATTTGACGAATTTGCGCGGTCGCCGCCGCAAACGTCTTTTGCTGGATGTCGGTCCACACAATGTCATCGAACGTAAAGGCCGCGACGATGGTCCCGTTTCGCGCAACATTGACCGGTTGACCGCCCACGGAGACGAATGACACGAGGCCGCCGAGTTCGTTGCTGCGCGCCGCAAGGATCTGCGCACGGCGGCGGTGATAGAAAGCTACATTGCGCGAGCCAGCGCCCGCGGCCTTGTCGACGAAAATTACAGTATTCTCAGCGCCAAGCCGCTTGAGCGCGCGCGCCATGATGAGCAAATCCGCAGGCGTGTAGTACCGGTTTTCGACCAGGCGGTCGATGCTCTCGGATGGTATTCCGAGCGACGCCAGGGTCGACTTGGCTTCGGTGATGACCTGCGCGGCAGACTTGTTGCGCAAGCTATCCTTCGCAGTGTCCACGCTCGCGACCGACGAAACGGCGATGCCGACACCGCCGGGAACGAGTGCAAGCCCGGCGCGGACGGGCAGACCGCCGCCCGCCATCGCACCGGCCATCTGCTTGAGTCTTTCCGCCAGCGGCGGAAAATCGGTGTAGGGGTCGACGTCGAGATCGACTGCAAGCTGGCGCTGCGTATCGCTGACGCCGAGGAGGCTTTCCATCACGTTGTCACGATCCGCGCGCGTGTTCGATAGTCCTGCACCGACACGATCGAGCATATTGCCGATGCCGCTAAGCGAGCGCTCGACGGTATCGGCCGGCTTCGTAAGAAGGTCTGCGCCGAACTTGATCGGGCCGAGCGCGGCGCGGCCGAACGCCTGGCCAAAGGCCTCCGACTGCGACATCTTTTCGATAGCAGCGGCGGCCTCCAGCTCGTGCAATCGCAGTTTCGTAAACTCGACGCCGTCAAAAGTGAATTTTCCATACGAGGTATCGACTTCGAAGATGCGCATCACGCCGTCGCTGCGCACGGTCGGCTTGACCGTGTAGTTGGGCCCACTCACCTTCGCGCCAAGATACTTCTGCGCTGTCTGCGGCTTTGGCGCCTCGATCACGGCGGCCACCGCCAGCCCCGCAAGTGGCGCGATGATCATCAGCGAAAAAAAGAGCCGGCTTGCGATCCTTTGCGCGGGACCGCCATGCCCGCGCGGGCGCCGCATCGTGCGCGTCATTCGATCTTGTTGCAGCATTTATCCCCCCCGGGGAACGCAACCGTTTTTCAATGTTCAACATAGCATCCGCCGCAAGCGGGGGGAAAGCGATCCGACCGGGCGACGTCCGAACGCACTTATTGCTGGAATAGAAAGCGCGGAACCCGCTCAGCCCTGCGGTGGCCGCATGAGCTGCGTAATCACGTCCTTCAATGTCGTCAAATTGAACGGCTTGGTCATGAAAAAATTCGCGCCGGCGGCGATGGCCGCCTCGGCGTGCTGCGCCTCGGAACTGGCCGACATAATGACGATCGGAACGTTGCGGATTTTCGGGTCGGCACGGATCTCACGCACGAGCTCGAGACCGTTCATCCCGGGCATTTCACGATCCGTCATCATGAACAGAAATGGCTTCTCGCGCAGCTTTTGCAGCGCGGTCGGCCCGTCATGGCACTGCTCTACATTGGTGAAGCCGCACTTGCGCAGCATGCCATCCACGATGCGCGTCATCGCGTTCAGGTCGTCAACGACCAGCACCGGATCGACATAGTCGACCACGATCAACCATCCCCTCCAGGCCGCACTGCCCGTGATCGCGAGCAGCAACCCCCACGCGCACCGACAAGAGCGGTGCGCCAGCCTAGCGCCTGTAATCTACATGATTCGTTCGGAGATCAAGTCGCTGGCGCAGGCCGGCTGGCAATTTAATCTTTTCTGCGCCGCGTTTGGCGGATGGCTCTATGCTTTTACCGCGGCAAGGCGAATGACATTGTCGGCACCCTGCGCTGGCTGCTTCGTCCCGCTGGTCGGGACGTAAAGTCCACGCTTGTCGGCAAGTGGCTTGAATGCACCGGTGAGACCGATGACGGTCTCGGCTGCGCCGAGCACAAGGTATCCGTCGTCGGGCATCTGCCGCGCGATCCGGTCGAGCACGACAGTCTTAGTGTCCTGATCGAAGTAGATCAGGACGTTCCTGCAGAACACCACATCAAATGTGCCCAACGCCGAAAAGTCGTTGAGCAGGTTGATGGGACGGAATTGCACCATGCTGCGCAATTCCGGAGCAAGCTGCCAAGTTTCGCCAATCTGATCGAAATACTTGACCAGCAACTGGACCGCGAGCCCACGCTGAACCTCGAACTGCGTGTAGATTCCGGTTTTTGCCTTTTCCAGGATTTCCGATGACAAGTCTGTCGCCAAGATGTCGACCCGATACCCGGAAATTGCCGCGCCCATTCCTTTGAGCAGCATCGCAAGCGAATATGGCTCCTGGCCGGTGGAAGCCGCGGTGCACCAGATTCGGATGCGCTTCTCGCGCGCGCGAGCGGCAATCAACGCGGGCATGATCGTGTCGCGAAAATGATCGAATGGCAGCTTGTCACGGAAGAAGAAAGTCTCGTTCGTGGTCATCGCTTCGACCACTTGCGTGGTAAGCGAAACCGCCGCCTTGTTTTTCATGCGATCGATCAGTTCATCGATCGTCGTCATGCCGTTGCGGCGTGCGACCGGCAGCAGCCGACTCTCGGCGAGGTACTGCTTTTCAGCGGCCAGCACCAGGCCTGAGCGCTCGCGCAGAAGCTTGCGCAGATAGTCGAAGCCCTGCGGGGTCACTGACGCTCCCCTGTAAAGAGGCGGGTGATCCTGCCGCCGATCTCCGGCAACGGAAGCACGGCCGAGCACAGACCGGCGTTGGTCACCTGGCCCGGCATGCCCCAAACCACGCTCGTCTCTTCATCCTGCGCAATGACGTGCCCACCGGCGGCAACGATCTCCTTCGCCCCGGCGAGGCCGTCCGAACCCATTCCCGTCAGCACCAAAGCGAGAACCTTGTTTCCCCAAACCTGGGCAGCGGACGCGAACAGCGGATCGACCGCGGGCTTGCAGAAATTCACCATCGGACCGTCGTCGATTGCGATGACCGCGGTGCCATCGCGGCGCTCGACTTTCATGTGCTTGCCCCCGGGGGCCAGATAGATGGCCCCGGCGTTCACTTCTTCTCCGTCGCTTGCTTCGCGCACAGGAAATTTGGAGACGCGCGCAAGATGCTCCGCGAGCACCGCGGTGAAGGTCGGCGGCATGTGCTGCGTAATCAGGACGGGCGCGCGCTGAATCACGGTATCGATTTGGACGACAAGGCGGTTGAGTGCCTGCGGCCCTCCGGTCGAGGCTCCGATGACTAAGACCCGTGGAGGCGTCAGCGGCATCTGCCGCAAACGAAGCGGCGTAATCTCTTCGGTAGCCGGAATAATCGACGGCGCGGATTTAGCGGGACGTGAAACGCGGGCCTTTATGCCATGGCGCAGCCGCTTGGCGCGCAGCCCGAGCTGCCGGATTTTTTCAATAAGGTCGCGGCGGAAGGCGGTCGATGCGCTGACCTCGCGGTTGCTGCCTGGTTTCGGAATGTAGTCTGCGGCGCCCAGTGATAGTGCCCGCAAGCTGATTTCGGCATTTCGTCGCGTCAGCGTGGACGCCATGATCACGACGAGATCGCGCTTTTTCTCGAGCAGCAGCGGAAGCGCAGCGATGCCATCGAGCTCCGGCATGTCAACATCGAGCACGACCACATCGGGGTCGACACGCTCGAGCTGATTGACGGCATCACGCCCGGTCCTCAGGGTGGCAACCACCTCGAGATCGGGCTCGGCTTCGACCCAGCGTGCGAATAGCCCGCGAACGACCACGGCATCGTCGACGAGCATGACGCGGATGCGTCGGCTTATACTGGCAGCAGCAGAGGGCGTTACAACGACGTTCATTTCACTGACTTCACTGATCACAACTGACGCAGACGGGAAGAAGACGTGGCGATCAGATCAGTCCAACTTCCTGGAATTTCGCCTCAACGATTTCCTTGTCGAACGGCTTCATGATGTATTCGTTCGCACCGGCATGGAGTGCGCGCGCGATATGCGCAACGTCGTTCTCCGTCGTGCAGAAGACGACCTTCGGCCCATCGCCGCCGGGCAACCGGCGCAATGACCGCAAGAACTCATAGCCATCCATCTTCGGCATGTTCCAGTCGAGCAGGATCGCCTCCGGCAGCTGCTTTCGGCATGCCTCGAGCGCCTGCTCACCGTCCTCGGCTTCCACAATCTGGAAATCGAGGCCTTCCAGGATTCGCCGCGCCACCTTCCGAATGACGCTGCTGTCGTCAACAACCAAACAGGTTTTCATCGTACTGCCTCTTCGTGTTCGCGCCTAATTCCCATTCCAATTCCGGTCGCATCACGCCGCGACCGCCTTCACCGTGATGTCGAGCACACGGTCGACGTCGAGAACCATAAGTAATTGGCTATCGAGCCGATAAATTCCGGTTGATACGCTTGCCAGGCGTGCATCGAGGTTGCTCGGATTTGGTTCCCACGACTGATTGTCCAGCTTGAGCACCTCGCCGACGCTGTCGATGAGCAAGCCGTAGGATTCACCTCGCGATTCGACGCCGATCGCCATCGACTGCTGGCCATTTTCACGGCTGCCGAGTCCGAGGCGGCATCGCATGTCTATCAATGTCACGATACGGCCGCGCAGGTTGAGTACACCCGCCACCTCCGGCGGCGAAAGCGGCACGGCGGTGAGGCGTTCCGGCGCAAAGACGTCCTGCACCCGCAGGATCGGCAAGCCGAACAGTTGGCCGCCGATCAGGGCAGTCACATACTCGTTGAAACTATGGTCGGCTTTCTGGTTCATGCTGTGTCTTTGTCACGCGGCCTGGACGACGCCGGTTTGCTCCTTGAGCGCTGCAATCAGGCCCTGCCGGTCAAATTTGGCGACGTAGTCGTGGAAACCGACGCGGCGTCCTCGTTCAATCGCTTCCGACGAGACCACGGAGGACAGCGCGATAATCGGCAAATTGCCGATGCGCGGGTCGCCGCGCACGGCTTCGGCGAACTGGAATCCGTCCATGTCCGGCATCTCGATGTCGGTGATGGCCACGTCAAATGCCTGCCCTTCGCTCAGGAGCGCCAGAGCATCCCGCGCCGACGCGGCTGTGGTCACGACATAGCCGGCCGCCTGCAGCACCGGCGTGAGCATGTTCAGAAAGAACGGAGAGTCGTCCACGAGGAGCACGCTGCAAGGGCGATGCTGCACCTGCTGCTCCTTGCGGCGGAACCAGTCCTCGAACGCGAGTGGCAGAAAATGCCCGACATCGATGATTTCAGTTGCGTGCCCTCGCACAACGGCGGAGCCGAGCACCCCGGGATTTTCGCTCGCAACCTGGATGTTAAGTGTGTCGTCGACAATATCGACGATTTCATCGACGACGAGCGCCATGGACCGGCTGCCGTCCGAAAACACAAGGAGTGGCTGCGCACCCTCCCCTTTGACCCGCACGTTCTCGCTCATGCTGATGAGCGGCATTAGATGGCCGCGGTACTGGACCATGTGCCGGCCGTTCGACAACTCGATTTTCTGCGCGTCGATTTCTTCAAGCCGCGTAACGAGCGAGAGCGGGACCGCCTTTGGCTGCATCGATCCGGCGCGGAAGACAAGCAGCGACGTGCTCGATCCGGCGGACGGCGCAGGCTTGATCTCGGAAGCCTCCGCTGCGGCCAATTGAGACGCCACATTCGTGCCGAACGCCTGCGCGACCCCGTTCGGATCGATGATCATGATCACGGAGCCGTCGCCGAGAATGGTGTTCCCGGAGAACATCGAGATATGGCGCAGCTTGCTCGACATCGGCTTAACGACGATTTCTTCGGTGTGAAACACGCCGTCGACGACAATGCCGAAAGTCTGACTGCCGACCTGAGTGACGACAATGAACCCGCCATTGATCTCACCCGTGTCCTTGTCGAGGCCGAACAGTTGACGAAGGCCGATGAGAGGCAGGAGCTTGTCTCGCAACCGGAGCACTCGCGTGTTCTTGATGCTCTCGATGCGGTGCTCACTGCCGCTGCGTGCGCGCACGAGCTCGACGACGGATAGCTGGGGGATCGCGAACCGGTGCCCACCCGCTTCGACGATCAGCGCCGCCACGATTGCCAGCGTGAGCGGTATCTTGATGGTGAAGCTCAACCCTGCGCCGGCAACCGACTTCACGTCGATCGTTCCGCCGATCTGATCGATGTTGTTGCGGACAACGTCCATGCCGACACCACGGCCGGACACGTTGGTGACCTTCGCCGCCGTGGAAAAACCCGGCGCGAATATGAACTTGTGAATCTGGGCTTCCGGCAATTTCTCCGCGTCGACCTCGGAAACCAGGCCTTGCGCGATGGCCTTTGCCTTTATCTGCTCGGTGTCGAGCCCGCGCCCATCATCCGCGATGCGGATGATGATGTAGCCGCCCTCGTGATATGCTGAGAGGCGGATCAATCCGTGCTCAGGCTTGCCGACGGCACGCCGCTGTTCCGCCGTTTCAAGGCCGTGATCCGCTGAATTGCGCACCATGTGCGTGAGCGGATCTTTGATCAGATCCAGAACCTGGCGGTCCAGCTCGGTATCGGCGCCCTGCATCTCGAGGTCGATCTTCTTCCCGAGTTCGTTGGAAAGGTCGCGCACGATGCGCGGCAGCTTTTGCCAGGCGTTACCGATCGGCTGCATGCGCGTCTTCATCACGCCTTCCTGCAGTTCGGCGGTGACGTTCGACAGCCGTTGCAGCGGCGTCTTGAATTCCGATTCCTCGTGGCGGCGCACGATTTCAAGCAGCTGGTTGCGGGTAAGCACCAGCTCGGAAACCATGGTCATCAACTGTTCGAGCGTGTCGACCGTTACGCGAATCGATTGATTGGCGGACTTGCCCGTCTCATCTTCCTTGGCGGCGGCATCGACAGCGGTCGCCACAAGCTTGGGTGACTTTGTGGGTTCGGCTTCGATCGCCGTGTTGCGGAACGCACGCTCAAGGTCATCGAGCGTATCTTCGCCCTCACGCAAAGGGCGCTCGAGAACCTGGTGAACCAGAGTTCCAACAGAATGCTCGCTTTCGGGCTTGGCGCCCCCAACGCTGATGCGATCGACCATGCCCTCCAGGCTGATGATGAGATCGTCATCAGCTCCTTCGGGCTCGCGCTGGTCGCTTTCAAGCGACTCGAGAATGATCTTGATGCGGTCGATGGTGGCGAGAATGAGCGTGACAGCCTCACTCGATGCCGGCACGCCGTCGCGAAACTTGCCCATCAACGTTTCGGCTGCATGTGCGAGCGCTTCGAGGCGCGGCAGCCCAAGAAACCCGCAAGTGCCTTTGATGGTATGGACCAGCCGGAAGATGTTATCGAGAATCTTGGCGTTGTTCGGATCCTGCTCAAAACGCACGAGCTCGACGTCGACCACGTCGAGACTCTCGTTCGTCTCGGTGACAAATTCCCGCAGCAGGTCGTCCATAAAAAACGCCTTCGTCGACGGGCCTGGCCCGTCCGCCGCTTTCCGTCGGAAGCGCGGCCAGTGTGTCGGTGAAGCGTTTAATTTTGGTTGCGGGACCGCGACATCCGGCCGCCCGTTAACCGCCCGTTAACTGCCGGAAACGGCTCACGGCGGAAGCTCATTGCGCGGTGATGACGACCTTTTCGCCGTCCATCGCAATCGCCGCTTTGATACCGCAAGCCCGGGCCAGAAGGCCCGCATAGAACGGTTGAATGCGGTGGGCGTCGAGGCCCTCGGTGGTTTCCCCACCGAGCAGCGAAGGCACAGCCGGCGGAACTTTCGCATTGACGCCGGCGGCAGTGACTTTGAACCCCATTGTTTCGCCGGATCCGATGGGATCGACGGTCAGCGAGCCACCACGCGGGATCGCCTGTCCCGCGATAGCGAGCATGTTGAGCAGAAGCTTGACCCGGTTCTTCTGTAACAGCGCCCGCGGCAGGTTCCAGGCAAGCTTTGTCTTTTCGTCCTCCAGGAAGCCACGTGAGATCGTCTCTGCATCTCCGAGATCGATCTGGGAGCCCGCCGAACCGGCGGCGCCGAAAGCAATGCGACAGAACTGCAATTTCTTTGACGCCGTGCCGGCGCTGCTTTTGATCAAATCCAGCGCAAATTCCTTGGTCGCCTCATCCTTCTCTTCCTCAAGCACTTCGAGCCCGTTCACAATCGCACCGACGGGGCTGATCAGGTCGTGACAAACGCGCGAGCAAAGCAAGGCAGCGAGATCAAGCGCTTCGATGGGCGATTCCGACATGGACTAGTCTCCGCTGGGCATGCACGCTGCGCCGATCGGCGAATCAGTGGTCACCCCGAGATGCTGGCGTGATACACCGCACCTGCATAACCGCCAAGGACTGCCGCACGGCCAGAGGACGCGGTATTTGAATCCAGGATCCGACATTTCGCCCGCGCAGGCACGGCAGCTCATGGATGATCTGACGGCACTTGTCGCTCGTGCGTGCGCCGAGATAGCCGCGACATCACCCGCCACGATGGTCCAGCGTCTGAAGCCCGACCAGTCGCCGGTGACCACGGCCGATGAGGCATCCGAAGCGGTCATCCTGCAGGGCCTCGCCCGGATTTTGCCGAAGGTGCCTGTTGTGGCTGAAGAGTCGGCCGATGCAGTGGCGTCTGCCGACCTTACGGACAGCTTCGTCATCGTCGATCCTCTGGACGGAACGCGTGAGTTCCTTGCTGGCCGTGATGAATTCACCGTCAATCTCGCTATTGTCACGCGCGGCTTGCCGGTCGCGGGCATTATCGCTGCACCCAAACAGCGGAAACTCTGGCGCGGTGTCATCGGCCATGGAGCGGAGCGTCTTCGCCTATCGGGCAGCGGCGCCAGTCGCGCGGAAACAATCAGCACGCGGTCCTGGCCGGACGCTCCGGTTGCAGCGGTGAGCCGCTCCCATATGGATGCTGGCACAGACAAATTCGTGAGCGCGCTCGGCCCGATTACGCGCGTACCCTGCGGCTCGGCCATCAAATTCTGTCACATCGCGGAAGGGAGTGCCGATGTCTACCCGCGCCTCGCCACGACCTGCGAGTGGGATGTGGCGGCCGGCCATGCATTGGTTGTCGCCGCCGGCGGACTTGTGACAACCCCGCTTGGCATCCCTTTGACCTACGGGCGCGCCGCCGAGAATTTTCGTGTGCCGGCGTTCGTCGCCTGGGCAGATCCCGGCAAGGCCACTACGCTCAAAATCCAATCCTGACCGTCATTCACCGAGAGCGCGGGAAACGTCCGGCCATTTGCGCTCGGCCGTAGCAATAATCCGGCCGGGATCGGCGAGGAAAGTTAGACGTGTCTTCTCGCTATAGAAAAAGTAGAGCCTCTGACCGACGACGGCCCAGAACAGCGGGTGGCCGCGAACTGAACGGTCACGGCCGATCGCCACAGGATCATAGCCGCCGAACCGCGGCGCATAGATCTCTGGATGTTGCTCAAAGGCCCCGCGGTTGCCCTCGTTGCTGAACCGCCAGACTGCCCCGTCCTTGTTCAATTCAATTTCCGGCCGTCCGAACAGCGCCTTGCCATCGGTGAAATAGGACACCGGATCGAAGCCACTGATCGCGAGGCCAGTATCGGGATTGACCGTTAACTGGCCGTCGGTCGCCGCTATCGCCTGGGGTGCAAAAATACCCGCTCCGAGGGCGATAAAGAGCGGCAAGCCCATCAAGAATGGCCGCTTCCGTTGCTGCCGCGCTGCAGTCATAGTTCTCAGTGACGGTTGGGTGATTCGGGAACAACCTTTCGCCGCCACATTATTACCGCGGTCAACATGAGCATCCGGTTAAACAGGGCCGTCGGGCCCAAGCATCCGAGGAGCTTTTGATGCGCGCAAACTTGCGCCTCGCCACCCTGGCCCTTTGCCTTGCCACCCTTGTTCCTGAACTCGCCGCTGCGCAAAACCAGCCGCCCCCGGCTCAACGGCAAAGCGGCACGTTCTCGCCCGGGGAGATCGTTGGCGAAGGCCACAAGTTTTTCGGAACGGTATCGCGCGGTCTTGCCCAGGTCGTGGAAGCAGCCTTCAGCCGCTGGGGCCAACCCAATGGTTACATTCTCGGTCAGGAAGGCAGCGGCGCCTTTATCGTCGGCCTGCGCTACGGCGACGGCAAGCTTTACACCAAGAATGCGGGCGACCGCCGCGTGTTCTGGGAAGGCCCGTCGGTCGGCTTCGACTATGGCGGCGAAGGCGCGCGCACGATGATGCTCGTCTATAACCTGCCGGCCACCGGAGCGATCTATCAGCGTTTCGCCGGTATCGACGGCTCCGCCTATTTCATTGGTGGTTTCGGCATGACCGCGCTCGCCTCAGGCAACATCATCGTCGTGCCGATCAGGTCCGGCGTCGGGCTGCGCCTTGGCGCGAACATCGGTTATCTCAAGTTTACGCCACAGGCGACGTGGAATCCCTTCTGACATCGCCACATTTACTAATTTCGCCGCGGCAGACGCCGAAAACCGCGACGTGGCGTTCGCTTTAGGCTAATGTCAAAAACAACCAGACCGACCGGCCCCAGTGGCAATGAGTGCGCGTGAGTTGGAGGCGTAAGTTCCATGATTGAACCGATCATGTATTTCGGGATCGGGTTTCTCGTTGCGGCGCTCATTGGGCTGGTTGTCGTTCCACTCGTGCATAATCGCGCGGTACGACTGACAATGCGGCGGCTTGAAGCCGCAACGCCATTGTCCATGGCTGAGATTCAAGCCGACAAGGATCAGCTTCGCGCGGAATTCGCAATGTCGACGCGCCGTCTTGAGATGAGCGTCGAGCAACTCAAGGCAAGGAGCACAAGCCAGCTTGCCGAACTCGGCAAGAAAGGCGACGCGATCAATCGTCTCAAGGTCGAACTTGGAGAGAAGACCGCAGCGATTTTTGCGCTGGAGGCGCGCGACAAAGCACTACGCGATCAGTTGCGGGTCACGGAGGAGGAAGTCGCGGTCAAGACCACAACCATGCATGAAGCCCAGCGGGCGCTTTCCGACAAGGAAGCAGATCTCGCCAAGTTGCTAGGCGACCTTGACGAGCGGTCGACGCTCGCCGACTCGCAGAAAGTCGAAATCGTCGCGCTCAGGACGCAGGTCGAGGCTCTGAAAGAGCGTCTTGACGGAGCCAGTAACGAATTGCGGGCGGTCGAGGATCGACGTGATGCCGAGCGGGTAGAGCTGAAGGCCGCCACCCAGGAATTGCACGATGAACGCGGCAAGGTTGAGAATCTCGCGCGGCGCGTCGCCGAACTCGAGCAGCACCTCGCCGCGCAGAGCAAGGAAGCTGAAATCCTCGGGCGGCGCGCCCAGGACCTTGAAACACGCCTTGGCGAACAGTCGCGTCTGCTCAATCAGAGCGAATTCGAGCTCAAGCACGTACGGCAGGAGATGGATGCAGCCCACCAGCTCGAAACCGAGCTTCGCACCACGATCATCGAGCTCGAGGGGCGCGCCAATTCGGCCTCGCAAAACCTAAGGAACGAAAATACGCAGCTTCAAGCGACAATCGCGCACACCAAAGAAGAGCGAGACCGCTTCGCCCGCGAACTCGCCACCATGAAGCGCGAAACCGAGGAGGCTTGGGCGTCGGAGCGGGTGGAGAATGCCTTGCTGCGCGAGCGCATCAATGATGTTGCCGCAGAGGTCGCTCGTCTCGCCTCGGCGCTTGAAGGCCCGAACTCGCCGATTGAATCGCTGCTGGCGGCCGAAACATCGCATGAGCAGATCACCAGCGTTCCCATGAGCGGCGAACAGCCCGATCTCGCCGCGTCGCCGAACAACCTTGCCGATCGCATTCGTGCGCTGCAGACCCACGCTTCCCGGCTGGCCCAGGCAACCGGCGACAAGACCCGCAACTGACGCCGCGGGGCGGGCCTCGCTTGACACTGCTTGGAGCCGCTCCTTATATCGCGCGTCCGCGATGGCCGGGCGCTTAGCTCAGCGGGAGAGCGTTCCCTTCACACGGGAGAGGTCGTAGGTTCAATCCCTACAGCGCCCACCATTTCAGTGTTCGCTGGTCCAGATCCCACATACCTGACACAAGACCGCGACATCAAGGGACTACTGTCCGGCATTGTTTGGACCGCGGAGTTCATGTCATCCTCCGTTCGATAGTGTCACGCGGTCTAGGGGAGCGAACGCAACATGAGTGCTTTTCTTCGGCGTCAGCTTACGGACTACGTGGAATACCATCGCGACCCTATGAACTGCGCCTTGCACGTGGTCGGCATCGTGATCCTGTTCCTGGGGGCAGTTCTTCCACTTAGTCTGTTGCCTGTCACGGTGTTTGGCCTTCAGGTCAATTTGGGGATTCTGTTGGCCATTCCAGTACTGATCTATTGGATCCTGCTCGACATTCCGATCGGCCTGGCAATTGCCGGCGCTGCCGCGCTTCTGCTCTTTACAGCCGCGACAATCGCGAGCCACGCGAGCGTTACGATTGTCTGGGCAATCTCGATTGTGTTGATTTTGATCGGCGTGGCGCTGCAGATTATCGGGCATCAGGTGTTTGAACGTCGCCAACCGGCCCTTATGGACAATCCTACTCACCTTCTCCTGGGTCCGGTATTCGTGATGGCAAAATTGTTCATTTCACTTGGTTTTAGGCGCGATCTTGCTGCGATAATTCAACAGGGATCGAACTCGGTCTACCAAAGTCAGGGCGGCGTGCAGCAAGATCGATGACCTGCGTTCTTGTCACGGGCGGCAGCGGCTTCATTGGCCAGCACTTGGTGGCAACGCTCGTCGCGAGCGGCCGGCAAACGCGCGTTCTCGATGTACGCGCTCCGGGCCGCACTGTGGCAAATGCGCAGTACGTCAAAGGTTCGGTGCTCGACCGCGAATTGGTGGATCAGGCGCTCGACGGGGTCGATGAGGTGTACCATCTTGCCGGCCTTCCTGGCATGTGGGTGGCGCGTAAAGACGACTTTCATGCCGTCAATTGCCGTGGCACTGAGGTCGTTATTTTGGCCGCGCGCAAGCGTGGTATTGCGCGGTTGCTCCATTGCTCGACCGAGTCCATTCTGTTTCGTTCCTCGCCCGCAGGAGAGGCCGGCGTGGAAGATACCTTGCTGACCGCAGACGATATGCCGGGCCCCTATACGCGGTCGAAATTGCTCGCAGAGAGACTAGCGATGGAAGCCGCCGCGTCTGGTTTTCCGGTGGTTATCGGCAGCCCGACAATGCCGATCGGGCCTCACGACCATAACCTTACGCCGCCAACAGCGATGCTCCGGCATTTTCTCGGCAAGCGCTTTCAGTTCTATCTCGATTTCGTCCTGAATCTCGTCGATGTGCGCGACGTCGCAGCGGGCCTGATCCTTGCCATGGAACGCGGAAAGGTGGGCCATCGGTACATTCTCGGCGGCGAAAGCATTCCCCTCAAAAAGCTTCTCGAATATGTAGCTGCGATCAGCGGCCGCGATAGCGTGCGCGTCCCCGTTCCGGGGCGGCTCGCCGAGGTGACTGCTGCTATACTGGAGTTTATGGCCGATCACGTAACGCGCGCACCCCCCTCCGCCACGGCAGAGGCCGTCCGAATTGCATTGCGATCCACAGCCCTCTCGACGGAAAAAGCGCAGCGGGAACTTGGCTACGCGCCACGGCCCATTGAATCCGCTCTCCGCGAAACCATAGCCTACCTGGCCAACACACATGCCGCTTAGTCTCCATCAAATTTTTGCCTCGGTCTGGAGCGGGTGGCTTGCCACCTGGCCGACTGAGCTGCTTGCCCTCATCTGGATTGGTTGGCTTGTCAGCTGGACCCTGGGATCGTTCTGGTCAGCCCGGACAGAAAAGCGGCCTGTGACCTGGCGCGCACGTGTTCACCGGCTCTTCGTCATCATTGGAGGACTGCTGCTCACGCCGTGGATTGCGCAGATCCTGGGCGAACGCCCGCTATGGAACGCTGGCAATGGCGTTACGTACGTGCTTGCAATGCTTGTCTTGGCAGGGGTCTTGTTCACGTGGTGGGCGCGGATTCATCTCGGCCGTTTTTGGTCGAACGAGATCACGCGAAAGGAAGGCCATCGGGTCATCGATACCGGTCCGTATGCGTTTGTGCGTCATCCAATCTATACCGGACTCATCGCCGCAATATTGGCGACGGGTCTCGCCGTCGGGACGGCGACCGCCATTCTTGGTGCGGTGCTGATTTCCTTTGGCTTGTCAGTGAAAGCGCGCGCCGAAGAAAACTTTCTCACCTCAGAACTCGACCCGAGCGCATACGAGTCCTACCGCCGCCGGGTTCCGATGCTTATACCCTTCCTCCCCCACCGGTAGCTGCGGTCTCGGCGTCAGGTCGGCAATCTAAAGCGAGGAGAGGATCGCGCTTATGACTTTCTGCTGTATGATTTCGTTCTTATCGATCGTTATGTGACCGACGCCGCCAGGTGTATTCTCGACGTCGACATTCGACAGCTGCCCCTGCAAATTCTTGCCCCGAGCAACGCGTGTGCCCGCGCCATTGCCGATATAGAAATTGATATAGCGGCCGACCTTGCCTGACAGCGTCGTCTGAAATACGGAATCCAGGCCGATGGCCAACTTGACCGGAGCGCCAAGCCTGGTCAGGCGATCGACCATATCCGGCAGAGCCGTCGCGCCAGAAGAGTGCCCGACCAGAATAATGGTCCGCACCTTTCCGCTCTTGTATGCGGCCGCAGCGTCGTCTGCAACTGACGACCAGAGGAGATAGTTCGTAACAGTGGTCGCAATGCCTCGCTGCTCCAGCTTGTATGCGATCTGGTCCATGCCCATTGAGAAGACGTTAAGCACGCCCCTGAGCAGATAGACGTGAGCGGTTGATTTTGAAGTGGATGGCCCCTGGGCGCGGGCACCGCTAGGAACTGAGAGCAGCAGGGCTATAGCTGCAAACGCCGTCAGCGGACGCAGCCATCGCCGATGTGCAAACGTGCCGGCAAATCGAAAGCATCCACTATCCAGTCTCATTGAATTCCCCCTCTTGAGCTGCGCCCCAATACGTCGCGGCCAAAACAACCGTAAGTCAAGTACACCGATTTTAGACGCATCAGCCTGGATTCCAAGCATATTTGAGGTTCTGCAGCGCGTTAAAATCTGCTTACTCAACTGACATGGATTACCCCGCCCAAAGTGCCGATCGAGCAATACCTCCTCGTCTATTGGAGTGCGTCCAACTGGCCCGGAGTATTGCCATGAGCGATATGCAGATTTCCACCGGCATGACAATGCGGATTAGCGAAGCGGCGCGCGACAATATTGCCGCCGGCATCTGGTTCGCCGTGCTTGCCGGCGCCCTTTTCCTGACTGCCCACGGTCAGTCGATTTTGATGACGGCGGGACTCATGCTTGAGCTGACCGCGGCCTATTCGACATTCGTATTGTGCGGAAAGGCGGCTCGCAGCCCATTCGTCCACGCAGCGCCTTATGCATTCGCGCTTGCAGGCGCGGTCTTCCTTTGTCTCGCTCCTGATTTCCGGAACGCCGTCCAAGCCAGCCTGGTATTCCTGGGGGTTACGGCATTGATGCACGGATCTGTCGTCTACAGCGCGCTAAAAAACTCGCCTGGGACGGAAGATCCGGTTTACGCCAGCGCGACCTGACGTCGCCTCTACTTTCAATCCGTTGAATGGGCAGCGCAGCCGCTAATTGCGGAGCGCCGGTGCGTCTCGCGTCATGTTCTTGGTGGCAAGTTCATCGAGATAGTCCTGCCAGTACGACGCGAAATTGTGCCCAAGGTCGTGCAGGTAATCCCAGCCGAAAATGCCGGTCGAATGCAGGTCGTCAAAAACTAGTCGCACGGCGTAATTGCCGACCGGCAAGACCTCAAGAATCTCGACATTCCGCTTGCCGGGAACGGTCTTTCGTTCTTCTTCCGAATGACCTTGCACTTCTGCGCTCGGACTCTTTACCCGCAGGTACTCGGCCGGCAATTCGAAGCGTTCCCCGCTGTCGAAAGTAACGGCCAGGGCCCTGCGGTCCTTGCGCAGTCGCAATTCGATTGGCCAGACTTGCGCATCAGTCATCAGTTTACGAACCGTACGGTGCCTGCAACGCTGAGGTCGTACCCGCCAAGTTCGCGCCCGCGCGTGGCAAAATCCGGCGAATGTAAAAACTTCAGCAGTGACTGCAATGGCGGCCGGAAATAGTCGCGCTGGCGCATCACCAAGTCGAACGGCTCCCAAACAATCGGGATGAAATCGAGCCCGGCTGCGTTTGCGACACCGCGCGTGGCAATGCCGGTATCGGCGCGGCCAGCGCGAATTGCCTGCGCGATGTCGGGGCCAGTCGGGCACACAGGCGCAACGGAGGCAAGTTGGTCCAGCGCAATGTCGGCGCGGTGCAACAATGCCAGCAGTAACAGCTGCGCACCGGCGCCTTTCGGCCGCATGGCGATGCGCGCATGTTTCTTGCGGATATCATCGATCGAGCCGACCTTGAGCGGATTTCCCGCCGCAACCAGGAATCCCTGTTCGCTGCGACAAAATGCAATCATCACGGCATCCTGCAGGTCGTTATGGCTTCGCAGAGCCTCCACGTTGGCGTCGGCGTCGAGATTGTCCAGCACGTGCAAATGAATCGCGGCGGCAATCGTTTCGCCGGCGACGAAACGGGAAAAACCCGCCTCGCTGCCGAGCGCCAGCGTCGCCAGGCCCGAACCGCTTTCGCGCAGAGCCCACTCGAAGAGCGGGTCGTGGCTGCCACTGACGATGGGGCCCGGATCCGGCCGCGCCGTGCCTGCCGGTCGTGAGATGCTGGAGGCGAGCCAGTGATCGAGTTCAGCCTTCGGAAACAACCAGCGACCGGTGACCTTCGTGCAGGGCACCGTCCCCTCCGACACCATTTCGTAGATCTTGCGTTCCTTGAGCCGGAGATAGGCGGCAGCCTCGGCCGTGGTGAAAAGTTGCATGACTCCAACCTGCACCGATATGCACCCATTTTAGGATGCCCAAAAGCGCAAAAATAACAAGGGCGTGCGCAAAGAGGTCGCGCCTGCAGGCCCTTAAAGGTTCTGATTAACGAAGTCTTTCTCCGCTGCCCGCCGACTGGGCAATCAATTTAGGGGTTTAGCCAATTTTGCCATTTATTTGAGTGCAATTCACAGGAGTAGTGACAGTGGCAGAACGCCGCAAATCGGGACGCTCGCGTGTACTGAAGAGCGCAAAGCTTGTTTTGGGTCGGTCCGCGATCATTGATTGTGTCGTGCGCAATGTGACCAATAGTGGCGCGCGCATTCAGATCGCAAACACGGTTGAGCTACCGAAAGACTTCGAGATGACCTTCGATGGCGGCTACTCGATCCG
>DATBTA010000174.1:0-3561 GCA_036559505.1 Pseudolabrys sp.
TGACAACATGGGAGCGCGGGGGCTTCGGCCTCTTTCGCAATCTGGCGCTTGGCCTCGCGGGTGCTCTCATTGGCGGGCTGTTGTTCCGCGTATTCGGGATTTGGCCGGGCCTGGACAAGATCGCCATCTCGCTTCGTGACATCGTTGCCGCCGTCGTGGGCTCGCTTCTCTTGCTCGCAGCGCTCTGGCTTTGGCGAAAATTCGGCTCGTCGGGAGCGAGCCAGCGACCGTGATGTCCGCCTGAGGCCCTCTCCGGCATCGTTAGGTCTACTTCACAACTCCGCAGGCGATACGTGCGCCACCGCCGCCCAAGGGAGCTGGCTGGTCCGAAAAATTATCGCCGCCTGCATGGATCATGATCGACCGGCCCTTGACGTCGGCCAGCTTGAGATGCGGTGCGATGACTGCAGTCATGGCGTTGCCGCCGGCATCGACACGCAGCGCCGGGAGGTCGCCTTTGTGGCCCGCACCGTGCGGTCCGAGATGCTTGCCGGTACTGGCCGGATCAAAATGTCCACCGGCCGCCAAACCTGCCGCCGGCTGGCCGTCCGGCCCGGCGCCGGGGCCGCAATCCGGATTGACGTGAACATGAAAGCCATGATCGCCGGGAGGCAGTTCGGCAAGGTCGGGCATGACGACCAGGCCCTCGTTCGCATCGGACAGACCGATGGTGCCAATGACTTTGCCGACGCCACCGGCACTGATCGCATTCATGGAAACGGTGTCGGCGCAGGCTGTGCCCGCGCAGGCGATCACCGTCGCAGCCGCAAGCATCGCAATGTGAGCTTTCATCAAATCCTCCCAACTAAAATTAAGCCGTCTGGTCCGCTCGTTCTGCCGCGCCTGAAGAGCGAGCGGCATCGCCGCCGCGCCGCCAACATGAATTTTCGCTGCTGCATGTCCGCGCCCGAGCGGCATAGTACTGGTCCAGGCCGGGCCACGGAAGGGGTGCGCAGCACCGCCCGCTCGCGAACGGCTCTCCGTCGCGACCTCGCGGCAAGAAGACGCAAGCACTACTGCGTCATGTCGATTTTCACGGCAGTGGTGATGGCCTGCCAGTGCTTGATTTCGCCGTCGAGCCAGCTTTTGGCATCGGCAAGCGACTTGTTCGGCACGATATTGAAATTCTGCTTGTTGAGCTTCTCGATCGCCTCGGGGGAACTCAGAGTTTTATTCATCGCCGCGAACAACGCTTCCAGCACCGGCTTCGGCGTTGCTGCCGGTGCAAACAAGCCATTCCAGGCCACCGTGCCGACGTCGGGATATCCGACTTCTTTCATGGTCGGAATGTCGGGATATTCTTTGAGCCGCGCGTGATTGACCACGGCCAATGGGCGGAATTTTCCAGCCTGTATCTGTCCCGCGGACGAAGCCACATTGAGAAATGCGGCTTGCACGTCGCCGCGCAGCATGTCCTGGATCACGCCGGATGCTCCGTTCTTGTTCGGGAGAGCCACCAGATCGAGATCACCCGCGCGCTTGGCGAAATAAGCCATGTCATAGTGCGGATAAGAACCGGTACCGACGGTGCCATAGCTGACTTTTCCGGGATTTTGCTTCGCGTAAGCAATAAGTTCGGAGACCGATTTCACTGAAAAATTGTTCGCCGTAGTAGCCAGCAGGAAGGCCGGCACGTCGATCAGGTTGGTTACCGCCACGACACTTCGGGCGTAGTCGAGATTCATCTTATTGGCGTAGATGATCGGCGTGATCGCGTTGGTTGAGACGTTGCCGATCATCAGCGTGTAGCCGTCGGGCGCTGCCTTCGCCATTTCGTCGATCGCCAGCATGCCGAAGGCGCCTGGCCTGTTGAGAACAATGAAGGGCTGCCCGGTGACTTTCTGAAACGCGTCGCCGACAATACGTGCGACGATGTCGGTGGCGCCTCCCGGCGCGTAAGGAACAATCACCTTAACCGGCCGGCTCGGATATTGGTCTTGCGCCATCGCCATTCCTACGCTCAAAGCGAGGGCAGCAAACAGAACCGCGATCAGGCGTTTCATTTAATCCTCCCCGGAATTACAAACGCAGGAAATTGTCTTCGTTTCTGTCGGGCATTGCTCAGGTGGCTTTGATGCCGTGCAGGCCGTGTGATGCGTCCTTGACGGTAAAGAAGACGACATCGCCATCCGCCGTCGCCTTGCCGGCATGCACCGTGTTGGCGGGAATGTAGACGACCGAGCCGGGTTTGACGTTGATTTCCTTCCCGTCGATATTGGCGCGGAAAGTTCCCTCCAGCACATAGATCCATTGCTCGTTCGGATGCGAATGCGGCTCGGCGCCGGTGCCCGCCTTCATGCGCATCAGGCCGACAATCATACGGTCGCCTTCCACGCAGGGTCCATGTGCTGTCGAATAGGCGGGACCGCCCATAATTTTCGCCACAGTTCCGAGATCGAAGACATATTCACCCGGAGCGGCACGTTTGGCGCCCGGTGTGCGTGCAGCTGGCCCGTTGGACATGATTTTCTCCCGCGGCGGTTTGCCTTGCGAGAGGTTAGTTTACACTGCGTGGACGCGCCAGTGCAGGCGGGGTTGCGAATGTACGCTTTCGAACGATGGCTGACACGTTCAAAAGCGGGGGATCTACACGCGAAAGGCCGATCTCGTGTTTGATCGAGGCAAACCGTGACGCGCATCCTTGTCACCGGCGCATCGGGCTTTGTCGGACGTGCTCTCGTCGCCGAGCTCGGCGATGCCGGACATTCCGTGCGCGCGGCGATGCGGCAGCCCGCGGACATTTTCCCGCGATCGGTCGAGGTGATCGCCGTCTCGGATCTGACGCGCCCGGTCGAATGGCGTCCGCTGCTCAGGGACATCGACACGGTGGTGCATCTCGCCGGCATCGCGCATGCCGGGCCGGAGATTGCCGAGCAGGCCTATGACCGGGTCAATCGCCTGGCGACCGCCGAGCTGGCAGCCGCCGCGAGAATCATGGGCATCAAACACCTTGTTTTCATGTCGTCGATCCGTGCGCAGAGCGGACCGGCATCCGACAGCGTTCTGCGCGAGAGCGACGCGCCGCGGCCGACGGACTTTTACGGACGCTCAAAGCTTGCCGCCGAGGACGCCCTGCGCGCCGCCGGCGTGCCGTTCACGATCCTGCGACCGGTGTTGATCTACGGTCCAGGCGTCAAAGGCAATTTCGCGCGCCTCATGGCGCTTACGCGAAAACCATGGCCGTTGCCGCTCGGCCTTTGCCGCAACCGCCGCTCGCTGCTGGCGCGGCGAAATCTGATCGACGCCGTTCACTTCACCGTGGCGTCATCCGCGGCCAAAAACGAAACCTATGTGGTGGCCGATCCCGATCCGCTGACTTTGGCCGAGATCGTGACCGCATTGCGCGCGGGCGAAGGGCGCGGAGCGGGATTGTTGCCTGTGCCGCCGGGGCTGATTGCACGCGCCGCGGGCGCGCTCGGCCGCGCCGAAGAATGGCAGCGCCTGGGAGGGACGCTGGTCGCCGATCCCGCCAAGCTCATGCAGGCCGGATGGAGGCCTGTGCTCGATACGCGGGAAAGCCTTGGGGCGCTCGCGCGCGAGAGCGCGACTTAGACCTTAGGT
>DATBTA010000175.1:0-5020 GCA_036559505.1 Pseudolabrys sp.
CGCCGAGCGGCGGCTATACGAACTGGCGGAGACCGGACGCTACGACGGCGGTTTCCAGCGCTTCGCGCAGGCACTCACGACCGCGATCGATATGGCCGCGCACGCTTTCCAGCGCGACGGAAAGTTGTCGGGCGTCGCTACCGGGTTGGACGATCTCGATCGCATGATGGGCGGGCTGCAGCAATCCGACCTAATCATCCTCGCCGGCCGGCCGGGCATGGGTAAAACGGCGCTTGCGACGAACATCGGATACAATATCGCCAAGACCTGGCGCGGCGAGGTGAAGCCCGACGGTCACACGGTGACCGTCAACGGCGGCATCGTCGGATTCTTCTCGCTGGAAATGTCCGCCGAGCAACTCGCCACCCGCATCATCGCCGAACAGACCGGAATTCCCTCGAACCAGATCAGGCGCGGCGGCATTAGTGAAAGTGATTTCGAGAAGATCAAGGACTATTCGATCGAGCTGCAGCACATTCCGCTCTATGTGGACGAGACAGGCGGTCTTTCGGTGGCCCAGCTCGCTGCCCGCGCCCGAAGGCTGAAGCGCCAGCGTGGACTGGACCTGCTGGTGGTAGACTACCTCCAGCTGTTGCAGGGCTCGACCCGGCGTTCGGCCGAAAATCGCGTGCAGGAAATCACTGAGATCACCACCAAGCTCAAAGCCTTGGCGAAAGAATTGAACGTGCCGATCCTGGCCCTTTCACAATTATCGCGTCAGGTCGAGAGCCGCGACGACAAGCGGCCTCAACTGTCGGATTTGCGTGAATCCGGGTCGATCGAACAGGACGCCGACGTGGTGTTGTTCGTCTATCGCGAAGAGTACTACCACCAGATGCGTAAACCCTTGGAATCAAATCGCGACAAGTTCGCCGAATGGTTGGCCGAGGCAGATAAAGTGCACGGCAAGGCCGAGGTCATCATCGGTAAGCAGCGTCATGGGCCGACCGGAACCGTCGAGTTGCAATTCGATGCGGCAGTAACACGGTTTTCCTCGCTCGCACGCGACACTTACCTCCCCGACCGCGCCTAAGGAGCTCGCCGAGCTGGCATGGACTGCCAGCGCGCGGACGGCTAAACCGAAACGCTATGACCGACGCCGCCCTGCAGCCCGACTTGCCCGCGGACGCCACTTCGGCAGGCGATGTCGCAAAGGCGGACGCAGGCGGTATCCTGACCATCAACCTTTCGGCCATCGCGGCAAACTGGGAGCTGTTGGGCCGGCAGGCAATGCCGTCAGAGTGCGCCGCCGTCATCAAGGCAGATGGGTATGGCTGCGGCATTGAGCCGGTCGCGCGTGCGCTCACACATGCGGGTTGCAGGACATTCTTTGTCGCAGACATCTCGGAGGCGCGGCGAGCTCGCGCCGCCGCACCGAACGCCGCGCTTTATGTGCTCAACGGTCTGCTGCCTGGAACTGCGGCGACCTTCGCCGATATCGGCGCTCAGCCCGTGATTGGCAGCCTTGTCGAACTCGCAGAGTGGGATGCATTCTGTTCGGCCAATCAATGGCGCGGCGGGGCGGCGTTGCATGTCGATACGGGCATGAACCGCCTTGGAGTTTCCGTCGACGAAGCGGCGGCACTGGCACCTCGTATCCGTACAGAAAATCACGGCATTACGTTACTGATCAGTCATCTCGCCTGCGCCGAGCAGCCGGATCACCCTCTCAACCAGCGTCAGATCGCCCTCTTCCGCGAAGTCCGCCTGCTCTATCGCGGCATTCCCGGCTCACTCGCAAATTCATCCGGCATCTTTCTCGGCAACAGCGCCCATTGCGACATGGTCCGCCCGGGGGCAGCCTTGTTCGGCGTCAATCCGACACCCGGTCACCGCAACCCTATGCACCCGGTGATCGAACTACGTGCGCGTGTCGTGCAGGTACGGAACGTTCCGAAGGGCGAGACCATCGGTTACAACGCGACCTGGACCGCCAAGCACGCAGCGCGCATTGCCATCGTTGCGGTCGGCTATGCCGACGGATATCCGCGCGCGGCCAGCGCCTCCGACACGACGCCCGGTTCCGACGCCATCGTTGCCGACACTCGTTGTCCGCTGGCGGGACGCGTGTCGATGGATCTGCTGGCGGTCGATGTCACGGCGCTGGCCGACAATGCGGTGCGACGCGGTGACCTCATCACCCTCATCGGGGGTATGATTGGGGTGGATGACCTGGCGGCAGCTGCTGGGACAATCGGGTACGAGGTACTGGTCAACCTAGGGCGCCGGTACCACCGGATATATCGTGATAACTGACGGCCAAATCCTTGAAAAATTAGTGTCTTCTTAAAAAATGTTCTTGTATTGTTCTTATGGCCGCCGTAGCGTGGCGAACGGCCAATTTTGCAGCGATTCCCTATGTCCAAGCGCAGCCTTACCTTTGTCTGCCAGAACTGCGGTGCTGCTTTCAGCCGCTGGCAGGGCAAATGCGAGGCCTGCGGGGAGTGGAATACGCTCAGCGAGGAAGGCGCTGAACGACCGTCCGGACCAGGCCGCAAGCCGGGCAAAGGTCGCCTGTTTGCGCTCGAGGCTCTGACCGGTGAGGCCCACGACGCCCCTCGCCTGGTGTCCGGGATTGCCGAATTCGACCGTGTCACCGGCGGCGGTTTCGTGCGCGGTTCGGTGCTGCTGGTCGGCGGCGATCCAGGCATCGGAAAGTCGACTTTGCTGATCCAAGCGGCTGCCGCGCTCGCGCGTGCCGGTCACCGGGCGGTCTATATCTCCGGCGAGGAAGCTGTGGCTCAAGTTCGTCTGCGGGCCGAGCGCCTCGGTTTGCGTGATGCGGCCGTCGAGCTGGCGGCAGAGACGTCGGTCGAAGACATCATCGCGACGTTATCGGAAGGGAAAATTCCACGCCTAATCGTGATCGATTCAATTCAGACCATGTGGACCGACATGGTCGAATCCGCTCCGGGAACGGTGACCCAGGTTCGCGGCAGCGCGCAGACATTGATTCGCTTTGCGAAAAAGACCGGCGCAGCAATTATTCTGGTCGGTCACGTCACCAAGGACGGCCAAATCGCAGGCCCGCGCGTCGTCGAACACATGGTCGATGCAGTGCTCTCGTTCGAGGGCGAAGGCTCACACCAATTCCGCATCCTGCGCGCGGTCAAAAACCGGTTCGGGCCGACAGATGAAATCGGCGTTTTTGAAATGACCGGTTCGGGCCTGCGCGAGGTTGCCAATCCGTCCGAGCTGTTTTTGTCGGAGCGCGATCTCGGTCAGCCTGGTACCGCCGTCTTCGCGGGCATAGAGGGCACGCGGCCGTTGTTGGTCGAGATCCAGGCGCTTGTCGCACCCACTTCGCTTGGCACGCCACGGCGCGCTGTCGTCGGCTGGGATCCGAGCCGTCTGTCGATGGTGCTGGCGGTGCTCGAAGCCCATTGTGGGGTACGCCTCGGCGGACACGACGTTTACCTCAACGTGGCTGGTGGCATGCGCATTCACGAGCCGGCAGGCGACCTTGCGGCAGCCGCAGCGTTGGTCTCGTCGCTGGCGAATGCTCCGCTTCCGGCCGACGCGGTCTTTTTTGGCGAAGTATCGTTGTCCGGAGCGGTGCGCCCGGTGGCGCAGAGTGCCGCCAGGCTCAAGGAAGCGGCCAAACTCGGATTCAATCGCGCCATTGTTCCTGACGCTGCGCGCAGCGAGATGGCCGAGCCGAACCTTAAGGTTACCGACGTCGGCAGTCTCGCGGGCCTCGTCGCGGACATTGCCGCTCGTGGTAAGGCACCCCGGCTCGTCAAAACTGGTGGACAAGACGGGTGACGGCGCCCCGGCGCCCCGCTATATACGGCGCGTCAAAACCGGCTCCGGCGGCCTCTTAGGGCACCCCACCGCCAGCGCAGAAATGGGCTAAAAATTAAGCACTTAAGGTCGACATTGCCGCCCCTGCCCGGAGCCGCTATGGCTGGCCCGGATTCGTCGCGCTGGCCCTACGCCAGGCGCTACGGCAAACGCCTGAGCCCGCGGAGCGCCTGAGCAACCGATGCCGATCACGCTGCTCGACATCATTCTGCTGGCGGTCATGTTGATCTCGGGGCTGCTCGCCATGATCCGCGGCTTCATGCGTGAGATTCTATCGATCGGCGCTTGGGGTGTCGCAGCCTTGGTGACGCTGTATTCGTATTCGCGTCTGCTGCCGACGGCGAAACAGTACTTCAGCAGTGACACGGTTGCAGCTGCCGTAACGGCCGGTGGCGTTTTTCTGGGCACGCTCCTGGTCGTCTCGATCATTACCGCGCGCATTTCCGACATGGTGCTCGACAGCCGAGTCGGTGCGCTCGACCGCACGCTCGGTTTTCTTTTTGGCCTAGGACGAGGCCTCATCATCGTGGTCGTCGCCTTCCTGTTTTTCGCATGGTTGGTGCCCGACCGCAGCCAACCGGAATGGGTGCGCACCGCCAAGTCGAAAGTCGTGCTGCAAAACACGGGACAATGGCTGATGTCGATGTTGCCGGACGACCCCGAGAGCACCATCTTAAAGAGGCTGAAGAGACCGAAGCCTGAGGATCAGGATGCGCCTGACAACAGTCCAGACCAGCGGTCAGAGCTACTGACGCAACCGAGAGCAAGCGTGCGGTGACAATGGACAATCGAGACTTCGTGCTGCCCGATGAAGCGTTTGATCCCGACGCCGACCGCCTGCGCGAGGAGTGTGGCGTCTTCGGTATTTTCGGTCATCCTGACGCCGCCGCCATCACAGCGCTCGGCCTGCACGCGCTTCAGCATCGCGGTCAGGAGGCAGCCGGCATCGTCTCCTTCGATAGCAAGCGCTTTCATTCCGAACGCCGCCTTGGGCTGGTCGGCGACGCGTTTGCCCGCCGCGAAGTGATCGACCGCCTGCCCGGCACGTCCGCGATTGGGCACGTACGTTATTCAACTACCGGCGAAACCGTCCTGCGCAACGTGCAGCCGCTCTTCGCGGAGCTCGAAGGCGGCGGCTTTGCGATCGGCCACAACGGCAATCTCACCAACGGTCTTGCGCTGCGCCGCGCCCTCGTCGCCGAAGGCGCGATGATGC
>DATBTA010000176.1:0-7603 GCA_036559505.1 Pseudolabrys sp.
CGGTTCGGCGTGAGCACCACGACCACACCAAGGTGAACGATTGGGGGATCAAGGGGACCTGGCGACCAAAACATTGACCCACGCCGCCTCGTTGGGGGCGCTGATCGCCTTCATGGCGCTTACGCCGGTTATGCCCGCCCCTGCAGCGGACGGCCCGCAAAAGAGCGCCGTTAAGGTTGCCGCAAGCGAAGGCACGTCGCGTGCCATTCCGCTCGGAATCGGCAAATCGGTCGCGATCGATCTCCCCGCCGATATCAAGGACGTTCTGGTTGCCGATCCCAAGATCGCAAACGCCGTTGTCCGTTCATCGCGGCGGGTCTACATGATCGGTGTTGCGGTTGGACAGACGAACATTTTCTTTTTCGATGCCGACGGCAAGCAAATCGCTGGCTTTGATATTGCCGTGACGCGTGACCTCAATGGCGTTCGCGCGGCACTCAAGCAGTCGATGCCGGATTCCGATATCCACATCGAGGGTGTCGGAGCGGACGGCGTCATGCTTTCCGGCTCGGCAGCCAGCGCCGCCGAATCCCAGCATGCTTTCGAGATTGCTGCGCGACTGGTCGGCGGTGAAACAAAGGTCGTAAACGGCCTTGCGGTACGTGGACGTGATCAGGTGTTGCTCAAGGTGACCGTCGCCGAGGTGCGGCGCGACGTCATCAAGCAACTTGGCATCGATCTTTCGGGAAGCATCAACTACGGGACGGCCGTGGTGAATTTCAACTCGACCAATCCGTTCTCGGTCACCGGTCAACCCTTGGCCGACAGCTTTATTCGCGGCAACTTCCCGAGCGTTAACGCAACGCTGCGCGCCATGGAGCGCGCGGGCGTCATCCGCACGCTGGCCGAGCCCAACCTGACCGCAATTTCCGGAGAGACAGCAACATTCGTTGCCGGCGGCGAATTCCCGATCCCGAACGGATTGTCGTGCGACACGACTCGTTCACCACCAATCTGCCAACCCCAGATCACATTCAAGAAATTCGGCGTAAGCCTGGTGTTCACTCCCGTCGTTCTTTCGGAAGGCCGCATTAGCCTGAAAGTCATGACAGAAGTATCGGATCTTTCGACTGAAAATGCGATGACATTGCAGGTCGCGGGATCCGGCTCGCTGACGGTCCCGTCGATCCAGACACGCCGCGCCGACACGGTGGTCGAAATTCCGTCCGGCGGCTCCCTGGCGATGGCAGGAATGATCCAGGAGCAGACGAAGCAGGCGATCAACGGTCTGCCTGGGCTTCAACAGGTCCCCGTGCTCGGCACGTTGTTCAGGAGCCGCGACTACGTCAATCACCAGTCCGAGCTGATGGTGATCGTTACGCCCTACGTGGTCCGTGCTGTGGCGCAAAAGCAGCTGTCGAAGCCGGACGATGGTTTTGCCGATCCGACCGACCCGCAAACCATTTTCCTCGGCAGCCTCAATCGCGTCTACGGCGTTGCGGGCAAATCCGACACGCTGCGCGGCAATAACTACCACGGCAAATACGGATTTATCCTCGATTGAGTGGGGGAATAGTTGATGAAGGCAATGACCAGGATGTCGGGTAAGGGCGGCAGCAAAACGGTGCTTCGGGCGCTGATGGCAACATGCTTTGCCGTTACGTTGGCCGGCTGTTACCAGACGGAAGTCGCCGTAAAGGAATATCCGACCGATTACCGGCAACGCCACCCGATCGTGGTGCGCGAAGGCGCGCAGAACGTCGATATCCTGCTGGGCCGCAACCGCGGTGGATTGACCCCAAGTCAGCGCGCCGATGTCGTTTCTTTTGCGCAGACCTGGCGCAAGGAAGCGGGCAGCGGAATCAACATTGAAGTTCCCAAGGGCGGCCCGACCGATCACGCCGCTGCCGATGCAACGCGCGAGATCCGTTCGATCCTTGCCGCCGTCGGCGTTCCGTCAAACGCAATTTACGCGCGCAGTTATCATCCGCCGAAAACGTCGCTCGCCAGCATCAGGCTGAACTACACCAAGTTGATTGCCGACGCGGGACCCTGCGGAGAATGGCCAAGGGATCTCGGTCCTACCTGGAACTCGGGAAATGCCGAAAACCAGCCTTTCTGGAACCTTGGCTGTGCGTCGCAGCGCAATCTTGCGGCGATGGTCGATAATCCCGCCGACCTGGTGCAGCCGCGCGGCGAGATTCCCGCATTTGCGCCGCGCCGTTCGGTTGTGCTCGACAAGTACACCAAGGGCACGAATCCTTCGGGCGCCTACACCGGCTACGAGGCCGGAAAGATCAGCGATCTAGGCAAATGATAAAGCACGCTCAGCAAGCTGCAGTCGCAGACAACGCCTCGGTGCCGCCCGCTGCCGAGACCGCGGCCGATGCGCATATTGCGCCGGCGCCGCGTATATCGGTGCAGGCCTTTTGCGAGACGGTCGAAAGCGCGGCCGCCGTCCAGGCCGCCGGTGAAGACCGGCGTCTCGCGAAGGCCCACGTTAAAATCCAGATGGGCGGTATCGGCGCCGCAATCGAGACTTTCCGCAGCTCGCCCACGCCCAACGTCATACTGATTGAGACAGATGCGCGTGCCACCGACATTCTCGGTGGCCTCGACCAGTTAGCGGAACACTGCGACGCCGGGACCCGCGTGGTCGTGATGGGCCGCGTCAACGATGTCACGTTGTACCGTGAACTGACGCGGCGCGGCGTGAGCGAATATCTGATGACGCCGGTCAACACCATCGACGTGGTCCGGGCGATTTGCCACCTGTTTTCGGCGCCCGACGCCAAACCCGTGGGGCGCATCGTCGCGATCGTGGGGGCCAAGGGCGGCGTAGGGGCGTCGACCGTGGCGCACAACGTGGCCTGGGCGATCGGACGCGATCTCACGATCGAATCGGTGGTTGCGGATCTTGACCTTCCTTTCGGAACCGCTGGTCTCGATTACAATCAGGACCCGCCTCAGGGAATCGCGGATGCCGTTTTCTCGCCTGATCGAGTCGACACCGCATTTGTCGACCGTCTCCTATCGAAATGCACCGACCATCTCAGCCTGCTGGCGGCGCCGGCCACCCTTGAGCGGGTCTACGACTTCGGTGCGGAGGCCTTCGATTCGATACTGGATTCGCTTCGCGCAACCATCCCGTGCGTCGTTCTCGACGTCCCTCATCAATGGGCCGGCTGGACCAGGCGCCTGCTCGTGAGTGCGGATGAAATTCTCGTTGTTGCCGGACCAGATCTGGCCAACCTGCGCAACGCCAAAAATCTCATCGATTTGCTGCGTGCGTCACGGCCGAACGATCATCATCCTCGCTACTGCCTCAACCAGGTCGGCGTTCCCAAGCGCCCGGAAATCTCGCCGGCAGACTTTGCAAAGGCGCTTGAAACAAGTCCGCTTGCGGTCATTCCGTTCGAGCCGCAGCTGTTTGGGCCGGCTGCCAACAACGGTCAAATGATCGGGGAAGTTTCGGCCAGTCATAAGACCGCGGAGATCTTTCGCCAGATCGCCCAAGCGCTTACCGGGCGCGTTGAAGTCAAAAAGCCTCGTCGCGGCCTGCTGCCGCCTTTGCTCTCGAAGATTGTGAAACGCAAAGGCTGAAATTCGTCGGGAGTAACTCGCCTTGTTCGGTAAGCGAAGTGGAACTTCAGAAGCCCGTGTCGCCGTACAGCCTGCGCAGGGAGCGCCGGCTCCGGCGCCGCTTCCGTCTGCCGAGGCTCCAAAGGCCGCGCCGGCGGCTCCCGTCGAAACCGGGCGCACGCCGTTTCCATCTGACGGGCTTGGCGCGCCGATCGTCTCACCGCCGATTGCGCCGCGGGCGCCCACGCCCGCCCCGACTGCCGTCGATACGCGGCGATCGGAAGCGTATTACGAGACCAAAACCACCATTTTCGGCGCGCTGATCGAGGCGATCGACCTGGCGCAGCTGGCCCGGCTCGATGTCGATTCCGCACGCGAGGAAATCCGTGACATCGTCAACGAGATCATCGCGATCAAGAACATCGTGATGTCGATCGCGGAGCAGGAGGAGCTGCTCGACGATATCTGTAACGACGTCCTTGGCTTCGGCCCTCTCGAGCCGCTGCTTGCGCGCGACGATATCGCCGACATCATGGTCAATGGGGCCGGTACGGTCTACATCGAAGTCCAGGGAAAGATCCAGAAGACCGCTATTCGCTTTCGCGACAATCAGCAGCTGCTGAACATCTGCCAGCGAATCGTCAGCCAGATCGGCCGGCGGGTCGACGAATCCTCGCCGATCTGCGACGCCCGCTTGCCGGACGGTTCGCGCGTCAACACGATTGTTCCTCCGCTTGCGATCGACGGACCGGCACTCACGATCCGCAAATTCAAAAAGGACAAGCTGACGCTCGATCAGCTCGTCAGATTCGGCACGATTACGCCGCAGGGTGCCGAGATTCTGCGCATCGTCGGGCGCAGCCGCATTAATACCCTGGTCTCGGGCGGCACCGGCTCCGGCAAGACCACGCTGCTTAACTGCCTTACGCAGTTCATCGACGACGACGAACGCATCATCACGTGCGAAGACGCGGCGGAATTGCAGCTGCAGCAGCCTCACGTTGTACGGTTGGAAACGCGCCCGCCAAACCTTGAAGGCGAGGGTCAGGTCACCATGCGCGACCTCGTGCGCAACTGTCTGCGTATGCGGCCCGAACGGATCATCGTCGGCGAAGTCCGTGGACCGGAGGCGTTCGACCTCCTGCAGGCGATGAACACTGGCCATGACGGTTCGATGGGCACGCTCCACGCCAACAACCCGCGTGAAGCATTGTCGCGCTTGGAATCAATGATCACGATGGGCGGATTTGCGCTTCCATCCCGTACGATCCGCGAGATGATCTGCGCTTCGGTCGATGTGGTCATTCAGGCTGCACGCCTGCGCGACGGCTCCCGCAAAATTACTCACGTCTCCGAAGTGATGGGGATGGAAGGCGACGTCATCGTTACCCAGGATATTTTCGTTTACGACATGACCGGCGAAGACGCCAAAGGCAATATCATTGGCCGGCATCGCTCGACCGGCATCGGCCATCCGCGCTTCTGGGATCGCGCCCGCTACTATGGTGAAGAAAAAAATCTGGCTGCGGCGCTCGACGCGGCAGAGGCCACCAACGAGGCCTAGGCGGAGCACGCTGTGCAAATTGTTGCCGTATTCTTCCTCGCCTCTGCCGCCATCGGCGGCGTCGTCTATGTTTTTCTTTACCCAATGCTTTCCGGCGAGCGCAAAGCCGAGCAGCGGATACAAAGCGTCGCGGGGACAACCCCGGCCACACGGGCGACGCGCGGACCGCAAAAATCGCGCCGAGACGTTATCGAGTCGACGCTCAAGGATTTTGATGAGCGCCACAAGAAATCCAGAAGTGTGCCGCTTTCGGCGAGAATCGCGCGCGCCGGCCTGACCTGGTCGAAGCGCCAGTTCGCGATAATTTCGGCGGGTATCGGACTCGCGATGTTCGCCTTGGGCACGTTTGCTGGCGCCGGCCTTCTGGTTTCGGCCGTCCTTGGCTTCGCCGGAGCGTTTGGCGCCCCGCGTTGGCTGCTGTCATATTTGAAGAAACGCCGCGAGACGAAGTTTCTCAACCATTTCCCCGATGCCGTCGACGTTATCGTCCGCGGCATCAAGGCCGGTCTGCCGCTGCTCGACTGCATCAAAATGATCGTGTCTGAGGCGCCGGAGCCGATCAAGACAGAATTCCGACTCATACTTGAAACGCAGGCGATCGGAATGCCGCTGGGCGAGGCCTGCGGCAAGCTGTACGAGCGCACGCCGCTGCCCGAGGCAAACTTTTTCGGAATCGTCGTCGCGATTCAGCAGAGATCGGGCGGCAATCTTTCCGAAGCGCTCGGCAACCTGTCGAAGGTTCTGCGCGATCGCAAAAAGATGAAGGCGAAGATCCAGTCGATGTCGCAGGAAGCGAAGGCTTCGGCCGGTATCATCGGCGCGTTGCCGATCGCGGTGATGACCTTAGTGTATCTGACGAGCCCCAACTATATCTCCCTTCTTTTCACCAATTCGGTCGGTCACATCATGCTGGCGGGATCCGCGATCTGGATGGTTATGGGCGTGCTCGTGATGAAGAAGATGATCAATTTCGATTTCTAGGCAGGCAAAAAGCGTCCGATGCTCGAATTCCTGATCAACGCGCTCAACGTGAAGACCATTACGGCGCTGTTTGCCGGCCTGGCCGCAGCCGCAACGGTGCTCACGCTGGCCATGCCTTTCGTGTTTGTCGACCCGCTCGACAAGCGCATGCGCGCGGTCGCGCTCGAGCGCGAGAAAATTCGTCAGCGCGAACGCGAGCGGATGGCGCAGGAAGGCCAGAAAGCCAAGCTTCGGCAGACGCCCAAGCAATACATCCAGACCGTTGTCGAGCGCTTCAACCTCACCAAATGGGTGGGCCAGGAAGAGGCGCGGCTCAAGCTCATCCAGGCCGGGTATCGCGGTCAGGCGCCCTACGTTACCTATCTGTTTTTCCGCATGGTTACGCCGGTGGCGTGTTTTCTGTTCGCGCTGCTCTATCTGTTCGTGATTCTCAAGCTCGATCAGCCGGCTATGATCAAGCTCGGTGTCTGTATCGCCGCAGCCTATGTCGGCATGCAGCTGCCGCTGATGCTGCTGAAGAACAAGATCCAACGACGGCAATTATCGATCAGACGGGCATTTCCCGACACGCTTGACCTGCTTCTGATTTGCGTCGAATCGGGCATGTCGATCGAAGCCGCCTTCAGAAAGGTCAGCGACGAAATCGGCACGCAATCCGTCGCTTTGGCCGAAGAGCTGACATTGACCACGGCCGAATTGTCATATCTGCCCGATCGGCGGCAGGCCTACGAGAACCTTGCCAAGCGCATCGATCTGGACGGGGTCAAATCGGTCTGCATGGCGCTGCAGCAATCGGAGCGCTACGGCACGCCGCTCGCCACAATGCTCCGGGTCATGGCGCAGGAAAACCGCGACATGCGCATGGCGGAGGCCGAGAAGAAAGCCGCGGGACTGCCGCCGAAGCTCACCGTTCCGATGATTTTGTTCTTCTTGCCGGTACTGTTCATCGTCATCCTTGGTCCGGCCGCGATCAAAGTGATGGCGCTGAAATAGGGCGCGTCGAAGCTTACGCTTCGGACATCTCACTTGGCGTCCGCCAGCGGCAGCGCAGTTGTCGATTTGATCCGCTCCATCGCAAACCGAGACGTGACGTTTTTCAGCGGCACGGTGGCTATCAGTTTTTTATAGAACGCGTCGTAGCCGGCGATGTCAGCCACGACAACGCGCAACATATAGTCAACGTCGCCGGCCATCCGATAGAACTCCATGACTTCCGGCATCGCGCCCACGACATCGGCGAATTGCTTGAGCCATCCTTGAGAATGGTCACCGGTCTCTATCGAGACGAACACCGTGATGCCGAGGCCGACTTTTTCCGGATCGATGATCGCCACCCGGCGAGTGATGACACCGTCGGCCTCCAGGCGCTGCAACCGCTTCCAGCACGGCGTCGATGAGAGGCCGACCCGTTGGCCGATTTCGGCGACGGACAGCGATGCGTCTTCCTGCACGACGGCGAGGATCTTCCGGTCGATGGCATCCATTCTTCAGTCTCGTCAGAAAACAGAATAAATTACTATGTTCTCTACAGAAGAT
>DATBTA010000177.1:0-7555 GCA_036559505.1 Pseudolabrys sp.
AGAGCAGCAACTTTTCTGTCAGCGTCGTTTTGCCAGCGTCCGGATGTGAAATGATCGCGAATGTGCGCCGCCGGTCGACCTCGGCCGCAATTGGGGTCGCCGGAATCGAATCGGACGTGGCCATCGGCTTGTTCATGGGGCGCATGTGGCAGGGAAAGCAGGCAGGATCAAGGGCCCGGCCCGCAAAACCGCCGGTAAATGCGCGGCTTTTGCCTCGTTAGTTAGCCCAATGTTGCCGCGTACTGCTCCGGCTTAAAGCCGACCAGCAATTTCCCCCTACCCGCCTCCAGGACAGGCCGTTTGATCATCGACGGCTGCTTGAGCATCAGCGCGATTGCCTTTGCCGGCGTGATGCCGTCCTTCTCCTTGTCGTGTAACTTCTTGAAGGTCGTCCCCGCCCGATTGAGTAGCGTCTCCCAACCGACCTTCTTCGACCACTGCTCGAGTTGCGCCCGTTCGATGCCCGCAGTTTTATAGTCGTGGAAGGCATAGTCGACGCCATGCTTGTCGAGCCAGGCACGCGCCTTCTTCATCGTGTCGCAGTTCTTGATGCCGTAAATGGTGACCGTCATGTCTACTCCCACTCGATCGTGCCGGGCGGCTTCGAGGTCACATCGTAGACCACGCGGTTGACGCCTTTGACTTCGTTGATGATGCGCGTCGCGACAGCACCCAGAAAATTCATATCGAAGGGATAAAAATCGGCGGTCATACCGTCGGTCGACGTCACCGCTCGAAGCCCGACAACATACTCGTAAGTCCGAAAGTCGCCCATAACGCCGACGGTTTTCACCGGCAGAAGCACGGCGAAGGCCTGCCAGATGTTGTCGTATTGCCCACTCCGGCGGATTTCCTCGACATAGATCTCGTCCGCGAGCCGAAGAATATCGAGCTTCTCGCGTGTGATCGCTCCAGGGCAGCGGATCGCGAGGCCAGGTCCCGGAAACGGATGCCTGCCGACGAAGGCGTCCGGCAAACCAAGCTCGCGGCCGAGCGCCCTAACCTCATCTTTGAAGAGCTCACGCAACGGCTCGACCAGCTTCATGTTCATGCGTTCGGGCAAGCCGCCGACGTTATGATGCGACTTGATGGTGACGGATGGCCCGCCGGTGAACGAAACGCTTTCGATTACGTCGGGATAGAGCGTGCCCTGCGCAAGAAATTCCGCGCCCCCGACTTTCCTGGCTTCCTGTTCGAAGACGTCGATGAAGAGCTTGCCGATGGTCTTGCGCTTCTGCTCGGGATCCTCGACGCCGGCGAGCGCCTTGAGGAAGGTTTCGGAAGCACCCACGTGCACCAGCGGAATATTGTAGCTCTCGCGAAAAAGCGTCATCACCTTCTGCGCTTCTCCGAGACGCATCAGGCCATGGTCCACGAGCACGCAGGTCAATTGATCGCCGATCGCTTCATGGATCAGAACGGCCGCCACTGCGGAATCGACACCGCCTGACAGGCCGCAGATCACGCGCCCCCTGCCGACCTGCTTGCGGATTTTTTCGATCGCCTCTTCCTTGAAGGCGCGCATGGTCCAGTCGCCCTTGAGGCCGGCAATCTTGCGCACGAAGTTGCGCAGGATCGCCGCCCCGTGCGGCGTGTGCATCACCTCAAGATGGAATTGCGTAGCGTAGAATTTGCGCTTGTCGTCGCCGATGATCGCGATCGGCGCGTTCGGCGACGTACCGAAGACGTGGAAGCCTTGCGGCAGCTTGGTCACCCGGTCGCCGTGGCTCATCCACACCGGATATTTCTCACCCTTGCGCCAGACCCCTTCGAAGAGCGGTGACTCTTCCGTGACGGTCACCTCGGCGCGGCCGAACTCGCGGTGATGCCCGCCTTCCACCTGGCCACCGAGCTGGTGCGCCATCGCCTGCTCGCCGTAACAAATGCCGAGCACCGGTATTCCGGCGTCGTATATGGCCTTAGGGGCAAGCGGCGCGTTCTTGTCGAGAACCGAAGCGGGACCGCCGGACAGAATGATTGCCTTCGGCTTCATTTCGCGGAAGGCAGTCTCGGCTTTCTGGTAGGGAACGATTTCGGAATAGACCTTTTCCTCCCGCACCCGGCGCGCAATGAGCTGGGTTACCTGGGAACCGAAATCGACGATCAGAACCTTGTCGTGCATGGACGGTCGATGTGCCCCGAAATTGGCCGACTCGGGCGCGCAAGGGCCGTTCGGGGCAACTTTTTGCGGGCTTTGGGCTTGAAGGTCAAGTGTCCGCAGTCGGGGCAACCAATGTTAGCGCGGACTGGCAACCGGCTTAGTGCCGGCCGTTATCCACCACCGGTCCGAGCAACGGAATCGCTGATATCCATTTGCTGATCCGCGAGCGACCGGACTGATCGGTCTTGGCTTCCGCGCCGGCAACCGTTTCTGAAGAAGGGATCGATTCCGGCGGAACCGGGTGATCGGGATCCCGGGGCTGCGCCGCATTCTGCTGCGCGGGTACCGGAGCGATGGCAACTGGCGGCGGCAAAGTCGGTGCCGCAGCGGGTGCCGGAGTTGCAGTCGCCGGAGGTGCGGTTGCTGTTGCACTGGCGGAAGGAGCGGCCGCCGGAGGTGCAGGCGGCTCCGCGTCACGTTGTGCCGGGCGCGCGGAAGGCTGCGGCATCGGGCGGGCCCTGGAGCTTTCGGCAGGCCGCGCATCCGGTTGGTGAGTCACTAATGCCTGGCGAACGGCGTCGAGCCATTGCGTATCGGACACGGCAGGATCGCGGCGGGCATTTTGCGCGGTAGGGGTCTGCGTATTCGTGTTCGTGGCGGCCTGCTTGGGGGCCGCTTGCGGGCGCGGCTCGGCTTTGTGGACCGGTTCCTTCGGCGCAGCATCGTTCGGCTGGGCTTTGGTCGCCGGCGCCGCGGCAGCAACCGGCGGCGATTTTTCAGCTGCCAGCAAGGCCTTGAACGCTGCGGTCGCCTCAGGATCAACCGCGGCGCAGGTCTTTTCAAAACTCTCGACGTCTCGACGCACGAGGATGCGCCTGGTGGACGCGTCGACGCCTTTGTCGAGCATTGCAATAATGCCGTTACGTAGGCTCTGGCATGTCGTCTCGGGAGAAAAATTCGCGCGGTAGAACGTGTAGGCACTTCCGATCCCGACCGGAACCGCGAGCAACGAACCGACCATCTGGATCACGGTCACGAAGCGCACCACCCTCGGCGGCTTCGATCCTGGATTGGCTTCAAAGTTGACGGGCGAAATATCGCGCGCGTCCCCATGAAATGGCGGATCGCGCCTGGCGACAAGCATGGAAAACCCCGAAAAAAATCTCGCGGTTCCATAGACACGCGATCATAGCGGAGAAAATTGGCCCGGATTGGGGCGCAATCGGGGAATTCCGTTTGCGATTCCTTACCGATCGTTACAGGTCAGCCGCCTCGCCGTAGGAGGGCGATGAAAAAACCGTCGGTGCCGGTCAGCCGTGGCGTCATCAATATGCCCTCTCCTGACAGGCGTGCTGCCTTCGAAAACACGAGAGCGCGCTCGCCCAACGCCTGTGTCACCGTACCGGGCGCTTCGACCGCGAACGTAGGGTTCCGCCCCAGGAATGCCCGCACCTGTGCGCCATTTTCTTCCTCCAGCACCGAGCAGGTAACGTAGGCTATCCGGCCTTCCGGCTTGAGCAGGGCCACAGCCCGATCGAGCACTTGTGCCTGCTCCTTCTGACGCTGCTCGAGCGCGCCCGGCCGCATTCGCCATTTGGCGTCGGGGTTACGCCGCCAGGCTCCGGTGCCCGTGCATGGGGCGTCGATAAGAACGAGATCCATCCGCCCTGACAGGTCGTCAATTTCACCGCCAACGGATTTCGGAGAGCGCACCTGAACGTTTCGCGCGCCTGAGCGCTTAAGGCGGTCATGGATCGGAGCGAGCCGGCGCTTGTCGTCGTCGGTTGCAAAGATTTGGCCCTTGTTCTGCATCATGGCTGCCAGAGCAAGTGTCTTTCCGCCGGCGCCGGCGCAAAGGTCGACGACTTGCTCGCCGTGCCTGGCACCGGAAAAAATCGCGGCCAATTGCGACGCCTCGTCCTGGACCTCGACCATGCCCTTGATAAACGCCGGCTCGGCATGAATGGCGGGGCTTTTCGCATCGGCTGACAACCGAACCCGCAGGCCCCAGGGTGACCATCGCACCGGCTCGGGTTTGAGGTCGGCTAGCGCCGTTGCAACGGCATTGACATCTGCCTTCAAAGCATTGACGCGCAGATCCAGCGGCGCGCGGGAGGCAAGCGCCGCCCCCTCTTCGGCCCGCGCGTCGCCGAACGTGCGTTCGAAGTAGGGATCAAGCCATTGCGGATAGTCGCCGGCGACGTAAGGGGGGGCGTTTTCGATGTCATCCGTCTCAAGGCGCTTGCGTTCATTGTCGCTCAGATTCTCGGGCGCATATTTCGATCCGTCAGCAAGCCTGCCGATCGCTTGGGTATCGAGTCCGCGCTCACGCTTAAGCATGCCGAGAAGAATGGCGCGCGGACTGTCGGCCTGCATGATGAAGGCGCTCGACGCCCGCCGCCGCAGCGCGTCGTACACAAGCCCGGCGATCGCTGCACGATCGCCCGAGCCCGCATAGCGATGCGTAAGGCCCCAGGACTTGAGAGCGTCAGCGGCTGGACGGCGTTCACTCTCAATCGAGGCAAAGACTTCGATGGCTGCGGCAAGCCGCGCTGCCGGTGTCATGGCAAAGCGAGAAGAATGCGCACGATATAGATCAGCCACATGATGACCAGAATGATCGCGCCTATCCCATAAAAAGCACCTCGGACGCGGACATTGTTGTTGGTCACATGCACCAGCGCGTGCACCCAGCGCAGGACAACAAAAATCCAGGCAAGAGTGACAAAGAGGAAATCGGCGTGGCGCGTGATGATCTCAAGGATCGTCAACACATAGAAAAGGACGGGCAGTTCGAATTGGTTGGAAAACGAATATGCAAACTGACTGGCGCGCACGGGCCAGTTCGGCTCGCGCAGCGCGATCTCCTCGAACCGGGTTTCGCCGCGATGCAGCGTCGACGTACGGCAATACATCATGCCGAACATCACGGCGAAGGTGAGCAACACCTCGACGAACAAGGGCAACAAGACATACTGAACGGACATGGCCCAATCTTCCTGCAGCGGAAGGGATAACTATACCCGGCTCGGATAGTTCGGGCTCTCACGTGTGATCGTCACATCGTGCACGTGGCTCTCGCGCAGACCCGCCCCGGTAATGCGGATGAATTCCGCCTTCTTGTGCATCTCCGAAAGATTTTTGGCACCCACGTAGCCCATGGCGGCGCGCAGTCCGCCGGCAAGCTGGTGAAGAACGGTTGCGGCCGCACCTTTGTAGGGCACCTGACCTTCGACGCCCTCGGGAACAAGCTTGAGTGCGTCCTTGATGTCCTGCTGGAAATAACGGTCCGCCGACCCGCGCGACATCGCACCGACGGATCCCATGCCGCGATAGGTCTTGTACGAACGGCCCTGATAGAGAAAGACCTCGCCTGGCGTCTCATCCGTGCCCGCGAGAAGCGAGCCGACCATCGCACAGTCGGCGCCTGCCGAAATGGCTTTTGCCAGATCGCCGGAATACTTGATGCCGCCGTCGGCAATCACAGGCGTGTTGGATGCTTTTGCCGCATCGACGCAATCCATAATCGCCGTCAGCTGTGGCACGCCGACGCCGGCAACGACACGCGTCGTGCAGATCGAACCCGGGCCGATGCCGACTTTGATAGCGTCAGCTCCGCAGTCGATCAGCGCCTTGGCGCCCTCGCTGGTCGCGACGTTCCCGGCCACGACCTGAACCTTGTTCGACTGACGTTTGATGCGGGTCACCGCGTCGAGCACATATTTCGAATGGCCGTGAGCGGTGTCGACCACAACAAGGTCGACGCCGGCTGCGATGAGCGCTTCGGTGCGCGCAAAGCCCTTGTCGCCGACGGTCGTCGCCGCTGCAACACGAAGCCGACCTTGCTCGTCCTTGCAGGCGTTCGGATTGGCGACCGCCTTTTCGATATCTTTCACCGTGATCAGGCCAACGCAGCGATACTGCGCATCGACGACCAGAAGCTTCTCGATGCGATTCTGATGGAGAAACCGCTTGGCCTCATCCTGGCCGACGCCTTCCCGCACCGTAATGAGTTTCTTGGTCATCAGATCCGACACGGGCTGCCGCGGATCGGTGGCAAAGCGCACATCGCGGTTGGTCAGAATGCCGACCAGCTTACCCGGCTGCGAACCGGCGGAACGCTCGACCACCGGAACGCCGGAGATGTGGTTGTCTTTCATCAGGTCGAGCGCCTGCTGGAGCGTTGCGTCCGGTTCGATCGTGAGCGGATTTACAACCATACCGGATTCGAATTTTTTCACCTGACGGACCTGCGCTGCCTGCACGTCCGGTTCCATGTTCCGGTGAAGCACGCCGATGCCGCCCGCCTGTGCCATGGCGATCGCCATCTGCGCCTCGGTGACCGTATCCATCGCCGATGCGATGATCGGAATGTTGACGGGAATCGAGCGGGTGATGCGTGAGCGGATATCGACGTCCGCGGGAAGAACTTCTGACAGGCCGGGCTTTATCAGCACGTCGTCGAAAGTGAGCCCTTCGCGCGGGCTTGCATTATTTTTTCCGGCCATCGCCAACTCCGTCTTGCCCAAAAAGGCAGTCAGACCGGCCGGCAGGGGTTAAAAACGCCCGTTGCGAGGGGTTCCTCGCCTGCGTCACGGCCCGCTTTTGGGTTGGCGTGGGTCGATAGCACGGGATCGCGCTGATTCCTAGCGCAATCGCGGATGGCTGTTATGAAGTCGTAAACAGGATGGGGCTTTCTTTCCACCGCCGCTTTACGCTTCAATCCGCATTCAATGACGCCTACGCCCGCTCGGCTGTCCATGCCGCGTGCCCGCATCGTCCCGCTTATCATCGCGGTCGCATTGTTCAGGGAGAACTTGGATTGAACCGCGCCGGCTAGGCCTTTGGCTACTCTCGCCGCGAAATCCGGTTGCGAGCAGATAGAGTTCGGCCGAGTCTGCCCGGCTTGCGGCCGGCTTCACATGCCTGACGGTTTTGTAATCACGCTTGAGGGACGCCAGCAGTTCAGCCTCTGTGCCGCCTTGCAACACCTTTGCAAGAAAGCTGCCGCCGGGAGACAACACGCTTCGGGCAAAATCCGCGGCTGCCTCCACCAATGCCATGATCTTCAGATGGTCGGTTTTGGCGTGACCGGTTGCGTTCGCCGCCATATCAGACAACACCACGTCGGCGGGACCGCCGATCATGTCCTTAAGCCTTGCGGGCGCACTTTCGTCGAGGAAATCCAGACCGGCGAAGTCGACGCCAGGCACCGGATCCATCGGCAAAATATCGATTGCGACCACGTGACCCTGTTCCGGCGCCCCCACGCGCCTGGCGGCGACCTGGCTCCAGCCGCCCGGTGCTGCGCCGAGGTCGACTACGCGCGCGCCCTTCTTCAGAAAATGCGCCCGATCATCGATCTCAATTAACTTATAAGCGGCACGCGAGCGCATGCCCTCGCGCTTCGCCCGCGCAACGTACGGGTCGTTGAGTTGACGCTCCAGCCAAAGT
>DATBTA010000178.1:0-6514 GCA_036559505.1 Pseudolabrys sp.
ATGCTGGCGAAAGCCGGGTTTGAGAAAAACGCCGCTGGCGGACTGCTCGCGGCCGGCGGCCTCGGCGCGATCATTTCACCGCCCGTGCTTGGCGCGGCGGCATTCCTGATCGCCGAGTTTCTCAAGATCAGCTACCTCGACGTGATCTGGATGGCGACCATCCCGACCTGCCTCTACTACCTGTCGCTGGTGTTCATGGTTGAACTCGATTCACTGCGGTTTGGCGCGCATGAGGTGGTGTTCAAGGCCGAAATGACCGTCTGGGAAATGACGAAACGCTACGGCTTCCATTTCGCTTCGTTGATCGCGGTTGTTGTCTTCATGGTCATCGGCTATTCGCCGATGTTGTCGGTGTTTTATGCGACAGTTCTCGCCTTCGCGATGAGTGCGCTGGCGCCGGACACCGCTCTTGGCCCACGCAAACTATTGATCGCAATTCTCGTGATCGGTGCGGGCGCTGCGGCGCTGTTCACGATTACGCCGATCGGCGGGACAGCATTCTCGATCGAGTTTGAGACCTATTTCGCGCTGCTGATTTTGGTTCTGATCGGCGTACTTGCTTTCATCGGTCTCACCCCGACCGGACAGCAGTGGGTGCCGTCGTCCAAGAAGCTGACGGCTGCAATGGCGGACGGTTCGATCGGCGTGCTCAGCGCGGCGACAACCTGCGCGGCCGCCGGTATTATCGTCGGTATCGTCACGCTGACAGGTCTTGGGCTGAAGTTCTCCTCGATCGTGATCGATTTTGCCGGCGGCAGTTTGCTGTTGACCGCGCTCTATACCTGCCTCGTGGTCTGGATCATCGGTCTCGCGGTGCCGGTGACCGCGTCCTACATTATCTGCGCAGTCATTGCCGCGCCGGCTCTCACGAAACTAGGCGTGCCGGATTTCGCGGCTCACATGTTCATTTTCTACTACGCGGTGCTTTCGGAAGTTTCGCCGCCCACCGCATTGTCACCGTTCGCGGCCGCGGCGATCACCGGCGGCGATCCTTACGTCACCACCATGCAGGCGTGGAAATACACATTGCCGGCGTTTCTGGTGCCGTTCGTCTTCGTGCTCGATCCGCAGGGCGTCGGATTGCTGATGAAGATTCCGAAGGATGGCTCGGTCTACGACATCGTCTGGGTCACGCTGAAAACCGCCATCGGGCTGGGCGCGCTTGCGGCAGCTGCGCAAAACTGGGCTTTGCGGCGGAATACCCAGGCCGAGCGGTGGTTATGGATGTTGGCGGGCCTGCTGCTGGTGTTCCCGAGCCTGTTGGAGGGCCTGGCCGAGACCTTGACCGGCCTCGATGTGCCATATCCTGCGCCGTTTGGCCTCGGTTTGGTGGCGGCGCTCCTATTGAAACAGAAATTCGTTCCAGCGAGACTTGCCGCATAAGGTGGACAAAGAACAGAAAAGCCAAGGGAGAAAACGAATGTCGAAACGTGAAATGAGCAGACGGCACAAGTTCGGCCTGGCGGTTTTGGCGCTGGCCACAACGGTTGCCGCCGGAACGGTGTTCGCGCAGCAGCGCGCGATGTCGATCGCGACCGGTGGCACGGGTGGCGTCTATTATCCGCTCGGCGGCGGTCTCGCCAACGTGCTGTCGAAAACACTGCCGGGGATCCAGGCGACCGCGGAAGTCACCGGCGGTTCGGTCGACAATCTCAAGCTGATCAATGCCGGGCGCAGCGAACTTGCGTTCTCGATGGTCGATGCGGCGCTCGACGCCTACAAAGGTCAGGACAAGTTCAAGGGCACCGAGGTGCCGGTCCGCACCCTGATGGTGCTCTATCCGAACCAGATGCACGTCGTAACGATCGAAGGGACGGGCATCGAGAAGATAGCCGACCTCAAGGGCAAGCGCGTCTCCACCGGCTCGGGCGGCAGCGCCACCGAGGTGATGGCCTTCCGGGTGATCGAGGCGGCCGGACTCGACAAGGACAAGGACATGAAGCGCGAGCGCCTCGGTGTCGCCGAGTCGGTGAACGCGCTCAAGGACCACAAGATCGATGCGTTCTTCTGGGTTGGTGGCCTTCCGACCTCAGCGGTGACGGACCTTGGCGCGACGCCCGGTGTGAAGCTCAAGCTCATCGATCATGCCGATCTTGCCGGGAAGATGAATGCAAAATACGGCGATCTCTATGCCGGGAGCACAATCAAGGCGGGGACCTACCCCGGGCAGACGACGGACAACAAGAACACCGTCGTGTGGAACATCCTGGTCGCCAACGCCAAGATGTCGGATCAGGATGCCTACAACATCGTCAAGACGGTCTTCGACAAGAAGGCGGACCTGGTCGCGGTGCACGGCGAAGCGAAGAATTTCACACTCGAAAACCAGGTGAAGTCCTATTCGCCGATTCCCTGGCATCCGGGCGCGGTGAAATACATGACCGAGCACGGCGTGAAAATGTAACGCCCGCGCGTTGTCTTGTTACGAGGCCGGCGCCGCCTGTGCCGGCCTCGTTCGTTTTGGGAGTGCGATGCAGACGAAGTAGGCGAGGGCGCTGAGGCAGGCAATGCAGAAGCTCACCGGCCAGTCGGTATAAAAGGCGGTTGTCAGGCCGAGCCAGGCCTCGCCGATGGCAAGGCCTGCCGATACGAACAGCCCGCTCCAGAGACCCGTCGTTACGCGTTGCGCCGCGGCCGGCGGTCCGACCATCAGCGTGAAGACCAGCAATACGCCGACGATCTGGGCGCATACCGACACGGCCAAGGCGACGATGGCAAGGAAAGTGACTGAGACGGCGCGAAGGGGCACGCCTTTGGCTTCCGCCAGCTCCGGCTGAAGGCTCGAGAAAACCAAGGGCCGCATGACGAAGGCAAGCGCCGCAAGTGTGATCGCGCCAAGCAAAGCGAGCGTTGTAATCATCGCATGGTCGACCGCGAGCACATTGCCGAACAGCAGCGCGGTCGCCTGCGTCGCAAATGACGTGTGGTAGTGCAGGAACAGCAGGCCAAATCCCAGCGCCAGTGCAAGAACGACGCCGATCGCCACATCGCGGTTGCTGATCCGCTCGCTTAGGGCGCCCATGATGACTCCGGCCGCCAAAGTGAATGCAATCAGGCCCCACAGCGGCGCAAGGCCGACAAGACCGGCGCCGGTCGCGCCGGCAAAGCCGATATGCGACAGCGCATGGCCCGCGAAAGTCTGTCCGCGCATCACCAGGAAATAGCCGACGATGCCGGAAACCACGGCGGCGATGCCGGCGGCGGCGAACGCATTGATCATGAAGTCGTAGGCAAACATGTCAGTGGTGATGATGGTGGCCATGATCATGGCCGTGGTCGTGCAGGTGATCGGTGCGCTCGACATCCAGCCCGCGCGACATCACGAAGATATGCCCGTCGGCGCGAAGCACCTGAATTTCTGTGCCGAAAAGCTTCGATAATATCGGCGCTGTGACCACTTCTTCGACGGCGCCGAGCACGGCATGGCCGTTGCCGAGATAGAGCACGCGGTCGAGCGTCCCAAGAAGCTGGTTGAGTTCGTGCGCACTGAACAGCACGGTAATCTTCCGCTCGCGGCAGAACCGGCGCACGACATCAATCGCAATTTCCTGACGGCGGGCGTCGAGGCTGATCAGTGGCTCGTCAAGCAGCAGAAGCTTTGGCGACCCGATCAGCGCCTGTGCGAGCAGCAGGCGCTGCCGCTCGCCCCCGGACATTTCGGCGAGCGGGCGGTTGGCAAGCTCGCGCGCCCCAACGGCTTCGAGCGTCTCTTCAACCATGAGACGGTCACGACGGCTGGTGAGGGCGAGCCCCCAGCACTCGCCGTTCAGGGAGCCTGCAATGACGTCTCGTCCCCGGATGCGAAGGTCCGGCAATACTGTGCGCAATTGCGGGAGATATCCGATCGCCGGATTTCCGCATTCCGGCGCCTGCCCGAAGACTTTTATCCGGCCGGCGCCGGGCGCCAGCAGGCCCAGAATTGCGCGCATCAGCGTGGTCTTGCCGGCCCCGTTTGGCCCTAGCACTCCGATAAACTCGCCGGCCTGGATCTCGAAACTCACGTCCGACAGCACCGCGCGGCCGCCGAGCTGAAGCGTCACATGCTCGAAGGCGACAGCGCTCACGAATTCGGCCCGCTCAATGCCTTGTCGAGGACGTCGAGCTCGCCAAGCAGCCAGTCCTGGAATTTGACATTCGCCGGCATGGTCTCGGTGACGCCAATCACCGGAACCTTGGCCCGCGTGGCAATGTCGCGCAGCCGTTCGGTCAACTTCTCCGATACCTGGCTGTTGTAGATCAGCAGCTTCACCTTGCGTTCCTTAAGGTCGTTTTCGAACGCCGCCACGTCGCGCGCACTCGGCTCGGTGTCGTTCATCATCGAGAGCTGGAAGCGTTCGTTACGCATGATCAGCCCAAGCGCCCGTGCCATCGGGCCGAACACCGGCTCGGTCGCGGTGACCGGTGTTCCGCCATGTTTAGCCTTCAACTGCGCGATCCGCTGCGTGATCTGGTCTAAGGCGGCAAGGGTCACTTTGAGCCGCGCGCTGTATTCGGCCGTATGCGCGCTGTCGGATTTCGCAAGCGCATCGGCAATAGCGGCTGCGACCGCTGGCATTGTCGCGGGATCGTACCAGAGATGCGGATTGTCCCCGGCTTTGTAGCCTGTGAGCCGTGCAGCATTGACGACGATCCGGTCACGCCGTGGCCCTGCAGCCAGTAGCTTGTCCATCCAGGAATCGTAGTTGGCGCCGTTGAGGATCACGATCTGCGCCGCCGCTATCTGGCGCACGATGCCTGGCGTTGTCTCGAACAAATGCGGGTCTTGATCAGGGTTGTTCATGATGCTGACGACCGAAACCCGGTCGCCGCCGATCTGGCGCGCAATGTCACCATAAAAATTTTCCGCGGCCACGACGGCAATTTGATTTTCGGCGGCGCGGACCGGCACCGCCTGCGCAAGCGGCAGCGCAAGAAGCAAGGCGAGCCCGGCGACGGCTTTTTTCATGGAAAGATATGAGGCTCTGACAGATGCATGGAAATGTAACATTGTAACACTTCGTCCGCAAGCCGGAGGCCTTGCTTGGGCGATGTCGGAATGAGGGTCAGGATTCGGCTTTGGTTACGCCGCGGACGAGCCAGAACCGGAACATGCGGCGGGCTGTTGCGACCGAAAGCTTGATGAAGTCGGCACGAGCCTGGGTCAACTCGATGGCCGGCACTTCATAGCCGGAAAAGCGGGATTTGAGCACGGCGTTGAATGTCGGCCAGCGGAAATCGGCGGCCTTGCAAGCAACCAGAACGCCATCATAGCGCGTGTTCTGCACAAGCTTCTCTATGAGATCGGTGGGTGCAGCGCAGATGCGCGCAAGCCCTACGACCATTTCCTCGTACTTGCCGTTGCCCGCAAATCCGGCAATCGCAATTTCGTTGAGACGGCCTTGCTCCTGCAACCTGTCGATCACCGCTATCGCCCGGCTGAAATCCCGCGGCGCCGCGGCCCTACGCAGGACCTTGTCGGACACCGACGCCAAGACCTGCTGGATCGCAGCCTGGCCTTCCGGAGGCACAACCGAAAGCAAGCGTGCCCGCACTGCCTCTGTCGCCTTTAACATTAGGCTCTGAAGCAGCTGTGGCGGCATGTCCAGGCGGACGCCAAGATTTTCCGCGAGCTGTTCGTCGGTCTCCGCACGCGTCGCAAGCGTTTCATAGCCGCGGTCCGAGAACGTTGCGCCTTGGTTTTGTGAGAGCTTGCGTACGACGGTTGTATCTCCGCGCTGTATCAGAATATCCGTGACCGCCGCAGCGAGACGCTTGCGTTCAGAAATCGCGCCCAGGTGGCTCTGACCTTTCAATCCGGCGATCTCGACAAGGTCGCCATCGGTCAGCTGTGCTGACTGCTTCAGGACTGGACCGGCGACGCTGATTTCATCATGACGCGACAAAGTGCGAATGACGCCGCTCGGCGCATTGCCGATCGCTGCGAGCCTGGTCCCAAGCTCGGCAAGCGCGTTGGTCTCAACCTGATGGATGAGGTGAGCGAGCACGTCGTCGAACACGCCGACCTGCTCGTGACTAAAGCTTTCTGCATTGCCGAGAAAAAGATCGGTCACTCGCCTGAGAATTTCAGTGCGACGATCGCTCGAGCCTACGGCTAGAACATCCTCGAGCTCTTCAATGACGGAGGCAGTCTGCGACATTCTTGTCTTGGGCAGGATTTCTTCCTGCCGCCTTCCACTGATCGCCTGGGTCGCCCCCAAACGCACGCAGGGACCTTATCGGCGGCCCGTAAAGCTAAGGTAAAGTTGGCACGCTGCGACGGCAGAAGGGGTTCCGCGTCGTCCGTCCGCAGGACGGCACTACGCGCGGTCGCGTACGGTTAAGTGGGCCTTAACGCTCTACTGAGCGGTGATCTTGCCTTCCTTGACCACCCGGCCCCATTTCTCGATTTCTACTTTGATGTAGTCGCCGAACTCGGCCGTCGTCATGGTGACCGTGGTCGCGCCCTCGCGCGCGAATTGCGCCTGCAATTCGGGGGCTTTCAACGAGGCCTGACTCGCTTTGTACAGCCTGTCGA
>DATBTA010000179.1:0-4749 GCA_036559505.1 Pseudolabrys sp.
GTCGAGCAGATCAAGAAGAGCGGCTGACGTGCCGGCTTTTGCCCTCGCCCGGCGCCTGCGCGCGGGGGAAACGATCTACGCCGCCTGGTGCATGATGGGCTCGCCGATCGTTGCCGAGACCATCGCGCGCGAAGGTTTTTCTGCTGTCGTGCTCGATGCGCAGCACGGGTTGTGGGACACCGCCTCGATTATCACCGGCATCGGCGCCGTCAGCCACGCGGAGGCGACACCGGTTGTCCGCATTCCCCTCAATGATCTCGCATTGGTGTCACGCGCACTGGATTTCGGCGCCGAAGCGATCATCGCCCCGATGGTCAATGACGCCGACGATGCGCGCCGCTTTGCGGCAGCGGCGAAATATCCTCCCTCCGGCGAGCGCAGCTGGGGTCCGCTGCGCGCGATGGCACTGCAGGCGCCGCGCACCGCACCGGCGGACTACCTGCGCGATGCGAACGAGGGCACGCTGACGTTGGCAATGATCGAGACAGCCACCGCGCTCGGCAATGTCGACAAGATCGCTGCGACGCCAGGCATCGATGGGCTGTTCGTCGGACCTTACGACCTTGCGACGGCGTTGAGCGGCGGGAAAGCGCAGGACCCGCAGGCCCCGCAGGTCGAGCAGGCCATCGATAAAATCTGCGCCGCCGCGAAAGCGGCCGGAAAGATTCCCGGCATCTATTGCCGGGATGCCGAAGGCGCCGCGGCGATGGCGAAACGCGGCTTCCGGTTTATCGTCGCGGGCAATGACCACACCACCCTGCGCGCGGCCACCGTTGCGCAATTGAAGGTGTTGAAAGGCTAGCTACTGCCCGACCAGGCCGTGAAGCTGGTCGAGAACCTTGCCGGTGTCCTTTTCCACCTCGGCGGTTTTCACTTCGCACACTTTGTAGCCGCGCTCTGTCAGATAGGCGCGCCTCTCGGACCGTGTCCGCGCCGCGTCGGCTGTTTCCTCGGCCGGCATCAGATCGATCACACACCTGAGTGGAAACGACACAAAATCCGTGATGTGCGGGCCGATGGGAACCTGGCGTTTGAACCCGCGGCCCGCGAAGCGGCGGTCGTTCACGAGCGCCTGCCACAACACGCGCTCGGCCTCGGTCGGATTCCGGCGCAGAAGCCGCGCCAGCCCGCGCACCGGTCCGCGCTCGCCCGGCACGCGGCCGCCGCTGTGCTCCGCCACAAGGTCGCGCAGTTTCTGAGCCTCCACCGGATCGAGCACGCCGCCCCGCGCCGGCCCCTTGCGGCCCTGCGCGATCGCAGTGAGCACGCCGTGCAGTGTGCGGATGTCCTGTTGCGTCGGCGCCATCCGCTGGAAGATGTTGCGCAGATTGACGCTCATCGTGCCGCGTTTTTCTTCGGGGCGAAAAAACTCGACGCGCTCCAGCTCGCTTTCAAGATCTGAAAAGAAAGCATCGAGCTGCTGCTTCGCAACCGGGGGCGATTTTTCCGGCATGGAAAATGGCAGATCACCTCCGCCGGCACACTTGAACCATTCATACGCGACAATAACCACTGCCTGCGCCAGATTAAGCGACGCAAACGCCGGATTGACCGGCAGCGTCACAATACGGTCGGCCAATGCGACCTCGTGATTTTCGAGACCGATGCGCTCCCGTCCAAATATGATCGCAACGCTCTCCCCGCCGCCCACCCTCTGCGCCATTTCACCAGCGGCCAACTCCGCCGAAATCACCGCTTTGGCCTGGTCGTGATTGCGCGCGGTCGTCGCCACAACAAAACTGCAGTCAGCGATCGCCTCATTGAGACTTTCGTAAAGTGTTGCGGCGTCGAGGATGCGGTCGGCCCCCGCCGCCATCACCCTCGCCTTCTCGTTCGGCCACTTTTGCTGCGGCTTGACCAGACGGAGGCGCGACAATCCAAAATTGGCCATCGCCCGCGCCGCCGCCCCGATGTTCTCGCCAAGCTGGGGCTCGACGAGCACGACGACCGGGGCCGGCGTCTCGATCCAACGCTTGGTCTTGTCAGTTCCGGCACCGGGCATTCGATCCCTCACGTAGGCGCATATACCCTTCACAGCATAGTTGTGGAAAGAATGCCGCCAAATCGCGGCTTTCGTCCCGAGATTTTGGGTGCTATAGGGGCCGCGCGCCGGACACTTTTCCTCCTGTCCGTGCGACTTTCAAAAGGTTTTATCGGCAATGGCGAAGATCAAGGTGGCGAACCCCGTCGTCGAAATGGACGGCGACGAGATGACGCGCATTATCTGGCAGTTGATCAAGGACAAGCTGATCCATCCCTATCTCGACATCAACCTTCTCTATTACGATCTCAGCGTCCAGAAACGCGACGAAACCGACGACCAGATCACTATCGACGCCGCCAACAAGACCAAGGAAGTCGGCGTTGCGGTGAAATGCGCCACCATCACGCCGGACGAAGCGCGAGTGAAGGAATTCAACTTGAAGAAGATGTGGCGGTCGCCCAACGGCACGATCCGCAACATCATCGGCGGCGTGATCTTCCGCGAGCCCATCATCTGCAAGAACGTGCCTCGCCTGGTGCCGGGCTGGACGCAGCCGATCGTGATCGGCCGCCACGCCTATGGCGATCAGTACCGCGCGACCGACATCCGCGTGCCGGAAAAGGCGAAGCTGACGCTGAGCTACGTTGCTCCCGACGGCAAAAAGGTCGAGCACGAGGTCTTCGAGTTCTCGGGCTCGGGCGTTGCGATGGCGATGTACAACCTCGACGATTCGATTCGCGATTTCGCGCGCGCTTCGATGAACTATGCGCTCTCGCGCGGTTACCCGCTCTATCTATCGACCAAGAATACCATTCTCAAAGTCTATGACGGCCGCTTCAAGGATCTGTTTCAGGAGATCTTTGACAAGGAATTCAAAGTCGAGTTCGACAAGAAAAAACTCACCTACGAGCACCGGCTGATCGATGACATGGTGGCCGCGGCGATGAAATGGTCGGGGGGCTATGTCTGGGCCTGCAAGAATTACGACGGCGACGTGCAGTCGGACGTCGTGGCGCAGGGCTTCGGCTCGCTCGGGCTGATGAGCTCGGTGCTGATGACGCCGGATGGCAAGATTGTGGAATCGGAAGCTGCCCACGGCACGGTGACGCGCCACTACCGCGAACATCAGAAAGGCAAGGAGACTTCGACCAACTCGGTCGCCTCGATCTTCGCCTGGACCCGTGGCCTCGCGCATCGCGCCAAGCTCGACAAGAACGATGCTTTGGCGAAGTTCGCAGCGACGCTCGAAAAGGTCTGCATCGACACCGTCCAGAGCGGGTTCATGACCAAGGACCTGGCGCTGCTGGTTGGCGCCGACCAGAAGTGGCTCTCCACAACCGGATTCCTCGACAAGGTGGACGAAAATCTGAAGAAGGCGATGAACGCATAGGATATGCGCCGGGCTTATTCGGCTTTCATTCTTCTTCAATCACCGCCGTCACCTCTCGCTTCACCGCGGCCGCTCGCTTCCCGACGCGATGTTCGGCCACTTCCTTGATGCGTGCCGCAATACGGGTGTCGCGCCGCATCAACGCATGCAGATCGTGCGCGTCGAGCCCCAGCAGGCTGGTGCGGGTGATCGCTGTGACCGTTGCGGTACGGCGCGTCCGCCGCAGCAGCGCGACCTCTCCAAAAAACTGACCGGCACCGAGTCGGATGCGGTCCTTTTTTCCTCTGATTTCGATCTCCACCTCACCGGCGGCGATGAAATACATCGAGCGCGCGGTGTCGCCAGCGCGCATGATGATTTCTCCGGGCTCAACCACCTGGGCCCTCAACAGCTCCATGACGTCCGAGATTTCGGTTGCATCGAGCTCCGCGAATAGCGGCACGCGGGAAATCATGCCCCAGGTGACGATGAAGTCGCGGCGCTGGATCTGTTCGGCAAACGCTGTGGCGATGATGCCGACTGGCAGCGCCATCAGCACCAGGCCGGCGAAGATCGTGCAGGTTGCAATCAGCTTGCCGAGCGCGGTCACCGGCACCACATCGCCGTAGCCAATCGTTCCGATCGTCACGATGGCCCACCAGAAGGCTTCGGGAATCGTACCGAGTTTTTCAGGCTGCACAGTCGCTTCGGCGAGGTGCATCAGCGAGGCGGCAACAAGCGCGATGCCGAGCGCGATCACGAGACAGCCGAATAACCCCCGCCGCTCTTTGTACAGGACGTCGAGCAGAGACCGCATCGCGGGCGAGTAGCGCGCGAACTTGAAGAAGCGAACCATCCGGAAAACCAGCACCACCCGCAGCTCGCCCGGGAGGATCATGGCAAACCAGAACGGCAGCACGGCGACAAGATCGACGATGCCGGCCGGGCCCAGCACATATTTGAGCCGCGCATGCCTTGAGGAGAGATGCTGATGAGGCCCGTGCTCGACTGCGCACCACACCCGCAGGCCGTATTCGATCGTGAAGACGACCAGCGAAAAGAATTCGATGACTGCAAAACTTGTGGCGTACCGCTCCTCGTATTGCGGAATGGATTCGAGCGCGACCGCGATCAAATTGGTGACGATCAGGATCACAAGAAACCGGTCGACCGTCTTGTTGACGCGGTCACCTACCGGCCCTTGCTCGAGTATTTGATAAACGCGCCGACGCAAGCCTCTGAGGCTATTGCGTGCCATGTCGCGACGATCCCCCTGCTCGAGTGTCAGCCCCCAAGCGCCGCTTCGATTGCCTTGAGCGCGTCTTCCGCTTTTGATCCGTCCGGCCCGCCGGCCTGCGCCATGTCGGGGCGCCCGCCGCCGCCCTTGCCGCCGAGC
>DATBTA010000180.1:0-13152 GCA_036559505.1 Pseudolabrys sp.
CTATCTTGCGATGAATCCAAATGGCCTCGTACCGACGCTCGAGGAGGAGGATGGCTTCCTTCTGTGGGAGTCGAATTCGGTCGTGCGCTATCTCGCTGGCAAGCACGACAAGAGCGGCGTGCTCGAGCCGAAGGATCCAAAGCAGCGCGCGGTGGCAAGCCAATGGATGGATTGGCAATTGTCCGTAGTGGGGCCCGCAATTTTTCAGGCGTTCTGGGGCCTCATCCGCACGCCGGCGGAAAAGCGTGACATGGAGGCGATCAAGACGTCCCAGGACAAGACCACCGCCGCGATGAAGATCCTCGATGCGCAATTGGGCAAAACCCAATACGTTGCCGGACCGTCGTTTTCCTACGGTGATATCCCTGTCGGCATCATGTGCTACCGCTTCGTGCAGTTGGTGCCGCAGCGTCCGCCGATGCCGAATCTCGACCGCTGGTACAGTGCAATCTCGTCGCGCCAGGCGTTCAAGGACCACGTCGGCAGTGTTCCGCTGTCGTGAGTGTGGTTCGCGAACCAGGTCGTTGTCTCGGCCTCGTTGGTGGCCTCGGTCCCGGTGCCACTGTTCACTACTACCGGGAGCTGGTCGCAGCCCATGAGCAGCAAGGACGTTCGCTGCGGATTCTGATCGCTCATGCGGACATTGAGCGCGTCTACGCCGCGGTGAATGCCAAGGATTTCGACGGTCTCGCGCGCTATTTCGCCGGCATGATTGCGGATATGGCGGCGGGTGGCGCCGAATTCACCGCCATTGTTGCCGCCACCGCTCACATTTGCGCACGTGAACTTACAGCTTTATCGCGGCTGCCCTTGATAAATATGCTCACGGAAGTTCGCCAAGCGGTGGATACGCAGGGTTTGAGATGCGTGGGTTTGCTCGGGACCCGCTTCACCATCGAAACTCGCATGTTTGGCTGCCTAGAAGGCATTGAAACGATCATGCCCGATGGGGCCCGGATCGAAAGGATCCACGAACTCTACAAGGAATTCGTCGACGGGCGCGGATCGGATGCAAAAGCCGATGAATTGCGCAAGATCGCGCAAGAGTTTGTGTCCCGCGACGCTGCGCAGTCGGTGTTGATCGCGGGCACCGACCTGTCGAACGTATTCACTGACAGCAATGCTGGATTTCCGATGATCGACTGCGCTCGCGTCCACATCGACGCGATCGTGCGGCGACTACTCGATTAGAGCGCCTCGCCCTTCAGCAGCTTGGGCACGTCGCCGGTGAACCCCGCCGCTTCGCGGATGAACATTCGCTTCAGCATGGGCATCCGCTCGACCAATCCAAGACCGACGTCCCGGACGAGACGCAACGCATCCGAATGGTTGGAGAACAGCCGGTTCAAGCCGTCGGTCGCAATGCCCATGGTCATGGTGTCGAAGCGCCGCCAGCGTTGATATCGCTCGAGCACTTCAGGTCCGCCTGGATCGAGCCCGAGGCGCGCCGCGTCGGCGATGGCTTCGGCAAGCGCTGCGACATCGCGCAGGCCCATATTGAGTCCCTGCCCCGCGATGGGATGGATGATGTGGGCGGCGTCTCCGACCAGCGCCAGCCGTTCGCCGATGAATGTGCGCGCCGTGAACAGGCCGAGCGGAAACGCTCGCCGCGGCCCGACAATCTCAATGTCGCCGAGCTGCAGGCCGAAGCGTTTTTCGAGCTCGGCGTGGAATTCAATGTCCGCCAGCGCCACAATGCGCTCTGCTTCGCCGGAAGTTTCGGTCCAGACGATCGAGCAGCGCCTGCCCGTGAGCGGTAGAATCGCAAAAGGCCCCGCCGGCAAGAAGTGTTCTTCGGCACGGCCATTATGATCGCGCTCATGCGCAACTGTCGTGACGATTGCGGACTGATCGTAGTTCCATCCGTGCGTGGCGATGCCGGCCCGCTCGCGGATCAGGGAGTGAGCACCATCCGCGCCAACCAGAAGGCGCGCTGTGACGGTTTCGTCGCCGGCAAATTGCACGTTGATCGAATTTGCTTCGGCGGCAAAGGCCGCAACCGGCGTTGCCTTCAACTCTACGCCGAGCGATTTTGCCCTTTCCGCAAGCGCATCAACAAGATGACGATTCTCGATCATATGCGCGAAAGGTTCGCCCTCTTCCACCTCGCCACCGAAGGTCAGAAACGCCGGGCGCACCGCATCATCGAGCTTTGAGTCCGTGACAACCATGTCGAGGATCGGTTGTGCATTTTCCGCCACCGCGTCCCAAACCTCGATCGCCTCGAACAGACGGCGGGCGGCCGCAGCAATCGCGGAGGCACGTGGATCCTTCGAGCGGGCATGCGCCAGCGCCGGGTCGGCAACCGTCACCGTGAATGGATCGCCCAGCCCCTGCCGCAGCGCGATTGCGAGCGCCAAGCCGGCAAAACCAGCCCCGCCGACGACAACCTCGGCCTGATGACCTTGGCGCTTATTCATCGCGCATTCCTTGTAAATCCGGCCGTAGCATAGCAGGTTGAGGGCACCCTTTGACTATTTCGGGCTTTCTCATGTCGTCCGCCGTACAAGACCTGCTCAATATTCTCGACCTCGAACCGCTCGAAGTGAATCTGTTCCGCGGACGCTCGCCGCAGGTCGGCTGGCAGCGGGTCTTTGGCGGTCAGGTCATCGGGCAGGCCCTCGTCGCGGCGGTGCGCACCGTCGACGCCAGCCGGCCGCCGCACTCGATGCACGCCTACTTCCTGCTGCCGGGGGATCCAAAAGTTCCGATAATCTATGACGTCGATCGCATCCGTGACGGCAAGAGTTTCACGACGCGCCGCGTCACGGCACGCCAGCACGGTCATCCGATTTTTTCCATGGCGGTGTCATTTCACGCCGACGAGCCCGGCCTCAATCATCAGGCCAAGATGCCGGAGGTGCCGCCGCCGGAACAGTTGCCAAGCGACGCCGACATGCGTGAGAAACTGCTGCCGACAATGCCGGACCCGGTTCGCCGGTATTACGAGCGCGACAGGCCGATCGAATTGCGCCCGGTCGAATTCGAGCGCTATCTCGGCAAAAAAATTCCTGGCGGACATTTCAATATCTGGATCCGCACCACTGGCAAGTTGCCGGATCTTCCTGCCATCCATCAGTGCGTACTAGCTTATGCGTCCGACATGATGCTGCTCGATACTGCGCTCGCACCGCATGGTCGCACGTTGTTTGAAAAGGAATTCATGGCTGCCAGCCTCGATCACGCGTTGTGGCTGCATCGGCCGTTTCGCGCCGACGACTGGCTGCTTTACGCGCAGGATTCTCCGAATCTGCATGGCTCGCGCGGCTATGCGCGCGGACTCATATTCAAGCGCGACGGGACGCTGGTCGCCTCGGTCGCCCAGGAAGGGCTGGTACGCCAGCGGCGGGAGAGCTGAAGCGGACAATGTGGCGGTTGATCACGATCTGCGTAACTCTGATCTCGGTGTCAGCACCCACGTTCGCCGCATCGGATCAGCAGCCGGCGCCGGCCGGCGCCCTGCAGGATGCTCCGCCGCAATACACCAGTTTCACAGTCGCCGAACTCGAGCGAGGCTTTCTTGCGCTCGCCTTTGGCTCGGACTTGCGCATCGGCGCTCGGCCACTGGGTATCCGCCGTTTCGATCATCCGATCCATGTGCGTGTTTTCGGCGGGGGCAGTGTTGATCGGATGATCGCGATGTCGCGTGTCATTGCCGACTACGCGCGCGCGGTGCCAAACCTCCAGCTCAGAGAAACCTCGGCTACCGAGGCGGATGTAGAATTGCGGCTTATCGATGAAAAGGACTTTCAATCAGCGCTGCAGCTTGCGTTCGGCGCCAAAGTCGCCAGGACCTTCGTTGCTCGCACCGACCCGCAGTGCATGACCAGCGTCAAATCGACCGCCGATGGAGCGATCGTACGCTCGGTATCATTCATTATCGTAGACAAGGGCGACGATGTTTTCCTCGATTGCGCCTATCACGAATTGCTTCACGCTTTTGGGTTGTCGAACCACGACCAGCGCAATCCCTGGACCACGCTCAATCAGAAACGGATGGTCGGGTACCTCTCGGTCTATGACCGATCGCTGCTGACATTGCTCTATGACGAACGCATCAAGCCGGGAATGACGGCGCGACAGGTGAGTGCCTTGCTGCCTGGGCTTATTGCCGAGCGTGGTCTGGCGTCACGTTCTCCCCGATAAGGCAGTGATACTGCCCTAGTTTGCCTGCAATGTGGGCGTCTGCCTGTGGGTACAGCAACCTACCCGCTTAATCTTTAGGCCGCCTGCCGTTAGCCTACGCAACAAGCCCGAGCCGGTTCTGACTGGAGCGGGCTTTCGCGCTCATGATTCATTCCGCTGGATCGGTGGGTCGTGAGCAAATCAAGAACTGCGCCCACAGGCGCGCCGGGGGAAGCCAAGCCATGAAGCTCGTCATCGCCGTCATAAAGCCCTTCAAGCTCGATGAAGTGCGCGACGCCCTTACCCGCATCGGCATACACGGCATGACCGTGTCCGAGGTGAAAGGTTACGGACGGCAAAAGGGGCACACCGAGATCTATCGCGGCGCCGAATACGCGGTGAACTTTCTTCCCAAGCTGCGCCTCGAAGTCGCCGTCGCCAGCGAGCAGCTCGATCAGGTGATGGAACAGCTCCAGGCGGCGGCACGAACCGGGCAGATCGGCGACGGAAAGATTTTCGTCACTCCGATCGAGCAGGCGGTGCGAATCCGCACCGGCGAAACCGACGTCGACGCACTTTAGAAATCTAAGATGACATTGGGGAGATGATTATGAAACAGGCGTTCCTGCGCCTCGCTCCGGCCGCGATCATCATCGCCGCCACAACGCCGGCTTTCGCGCAAGGTTCAAAGATTGATGCTGCCGACACCGCCTGGATGATCGGCGCGACCGGCCTCGTGCTCATGATGACGATCCCGGGCCTTGCCCTGTTCTACGCCGGCATGGTGCGCAAGAAAAATGTGCTCGCCACGATGGCGCAAAGTCTTGCGGCGACCTTTCTGATTTCGATCCTGTGGGCGGTCATAGGCTACACGCTGGCCTTCACCGGTGAGGGTGTATTTATCGGCACGCTTGATCGCATTTTTCTCAATGGCGTCACGCTCGATGCAGTGTCACCGCTTGCCAAGACGATCCCCGAGAGTCTGTTCATGATCTACCAGATGACTTTCGCCATCATCACGGTGGCGCTGGTCGCAGGCTCCGTTGCCGACCGTCTGCGTTTCGCAGCGTTCCTGTTGTTCTGCGTCTTTTGGCTGTTGTTGGTCTATGTACCAATTGCACATTGGGTTTGGGGCGGCGGATTTCTTGGCACCTATGGCGTGATCGATTTCGCCGGTGGCACTGTCGTTCACCTCAATGCGGGCGTCGCCGGCCTGGTTGCAGCTTACGTGCTCGGCGCGCGGCGTGGCTACGGCAGTGACAATCTTGCTCCGTACGATCTGACACTAGCCGTCATCGGAACCGGCTTGCTGTGGGTTGGCTGGTTCGGATTCAATGGCGGCTCTGCGCTCGGCGCCAACTCACGCGCTGCAATGGCGATCGTTTCCACGCACCTTGCCGCGAGCGCCGGTGCGTTCACATGGATGGCGCTGGAATGGTGGACGCGCGGCAAACCGTCGGTGCTTGGAATGGTCTCCGGCGCAGTCGCCGGTCTCGGCACGATTACGCCGGCATCCGGATTCGTGCTGCCGATGCAGGGCCTGCTGATCGGAATCATTGCCGGCGCCATCTGCTTCTGGGCATGCACCTGGCTCAAGCGCAAGATCGGATATGACGATTCGCTCGACGTGTTCGGCGTGCACGGCATCGGCGGTTTCACCGGCACACTGCTCGCTGGCGTATTCGCGGTCGGCGCGCTCTCTGCAACTCCGGAGACACCGGGCGGAGTTCCCGGTCTGCTTGAAGGCAATCCGCACCAGGTGGTCGCCCAGTTCTACGGCATCGTTGTCACATTGGTGTGGTCGGGCGTGATGACGTTCGTGATCCTGAAAGTGATCAGCACGCTCGTTCCGTTGCGTGTGAAACAAGAAGACGAAGTCATGGGCCTCGACGTCAGCCAGCACGGCGAGGCGATCCAATAGCGATATTGGTTTTCCGCGCCGACCCCCCGAAGTCGGCGCGGAATTGCCCAATTTCTCCTTGTCTAATTTTTGAGCAGGCCCTCCCGGCCGTGGCGCGACTTTAAGCGACCGCGCGCAGCGCTAGCGCCCTCGGCACAGGTACCCGCAAAATCTGCGTATTAAATCAATAACATAAGGCTTAGCCGGGCAACTGGCACGGCGTTTGATTCTATCCCTGTGGCTGTGCCTGCGAAGCGAGCTTCGTGGGCGAAAGCCCAGTGAACCCGCCCGCACTGCGTGACGAAACAAACGGGCGCAAGCGGGGATCGAATCCATGAAAATCGTCATGGCCATTATCAAACCCTTCAAGCTCGACGAGGTCCGTGACGCTCTGACCTCCATGGGCGTGCAAGGGATGACCGTTACCGAGGTCAAGGGATACGGGCGTCAAAAGGGGCACACGGAAATCTACCGTGGGGCCGAGTATGCGGTGAGCTTCCTGCCCAAGATCAAGATCGAAGTGGCAGTGGACACCAAGCAAGTCGACAAGGTCATCAGCGCCATCACCAATGCCGCGAAGACCGGACAGATCGGCGACGGAAAGATCTTTGTCTTCAATCTGGACAACGCCGTGCGCATCCGCACCGGCGAGACCGACGCCGCGGCTCTCTAGTAACCCGCACCGCAAACAATACGGACAGGAGTAAGACCATGACGTTGATGAAATCCTCCCGTGCGGGGCTCTTGGCTCTCGCTTTCGGGATTCTGCTTGGCCTTTTCTTGAGTGTGGCGTCGTATGACGTCTCCTACGCTCAGGCACAGGCCCCCGCCGCCGCACCGGCAGCCGCGCCGGCAACACCCCCAGCACCGCCTCCGGCTTGCGCCAACGATCCCGATCCAAAGAAGGCCGTGCTCGAAAAGTGCACGCCCAACTCCGGCGACACCGCATGGATGCTCACCTCGGTGGCACTCGTGCTGATGATGACGATACCCGGCCTCGGACTTTTCTACGGTGGCATGGTGCGCAAGAAGAACGTGGGTGACACCGTGATGACGAGTTTTGCGGTAACGTGTCTTGTCACCATTCTCTACGCGGTCATCACCTACAGTCTCGCCTTTACGCCCGGCTCGGCATTCCTAGGCGGAACCACACGCGCGTTCCTGCAGGGAATCCTGAGCGACATCTCGAACGGTACCGGCACGCCAAACGGCCTGGCGGTAACGATTCCCGAGACTGTCTACCTCTGCTTCCAGTTGACATTCGCCATCATCACGCCGGCGCTGATTGCCGGCGCTTTTGCCGAGCGAATGAAGTTCTCCGCGATGCTGTGGTTCATTGGCCTGTGGGCGATCCTTGTTTACGCGCCGATCGCGCACTGGGTCTGGGGCTCGGACGGCTTCATGTCCAACGGCAATAGCGATGCGGTGTTCAAGGTCCTCGATTTCGCCGGCGGAACCGTCGTGCATATCAATGCCGGTGTTGCCGGCCTGATGTGCGCGATCTGTCTCGGCAAGCGCAAGGACATGGGCCCGCCGCACAACATGGTGCTCACGTTCATCGGCGCCTCAATGCTCTGGGTCGGTTGGTTCGGCTTTAATGCCGGCTCCGCCGTCACCGCGGGCATGCAGGCCGGCATGGCGATGACGGTCACGCAAATTGCCACCGCGGTCGCCGCCTTCACCTGGATGCTCGTCGAATGGATCTGCCGCGGCAAGCCGACGGTCATCGGCATCTGCTCCGGTGCCATCGCCGGTCTTGTCGCCATTACTCCGGCTTCTGGCTTCGTCGGCCCCGCCGGCTCGATGGCAATCGGCGTCGCCGCCGGCGTGCTCTGCTACTGGGGCGTGACCGGATTGAAGCGTATCCTCGGTGCGGACGACGCGCTCGACTGCTTCGGCGTGCATGGTGTCGGCGGAATTGTCGGTGCGCTGCTCACCGGCGTGTTCGCGATCTCCGAGTACGGCGGCACAGCCGGCCTGATCGAAGGCAATGCTGCCCAGATGATCAACCAGGTCCAGGGCATCGCTGTCGTAATCATCTATGACGCGATCGTCTCGCTGATCCTGCTCAAGGTCATCGATGCGGTCATCGGACTCCGCGTCTCCGAAGAGGTGGAGCGCGAAGGCCTCGATCTCGCTTTGCACGGCGAGGTCGTTCAGTAGCCCGTGATCACGAAAAGTGCGTACCGCTTTTCGGAAAAGATCACGCGCCAAAGGCAGTAACGTCTAGCGGTTGGGGCGGAACCCGGCACCGTCCCCTCCGTCGAGGCCCCGGTTCGAAAGGACCGGGGTCTCCCTTTTTCGGGCTCTTTTTTCCACTTACGGGCCGAAAATGGTCGAAATTCCCGATGGTTAATCGGGTCTTAACCTCGCCCTCTCTATTGTGTGCAAGCCCTTATACGGCGGGCCGGGGCCCCGCCCTGTAGCCGCATGTCCATGATGACCGCCAAGAGTGAGCCCGTTTCGTTTACCGCTCCGGCGGTCGAGTCCCGCTCTCCTTTCGTGCGGCTCACCGACCTGATCGCCGGTATCGAGCCAGGCAAGCCAGTCATCAATTTGTCGGTCGGGGAGCCGCAGCATCCGGTACCGTCCTTTGTCGGCCCGGCCCTCGCCGCGCATATTGCCGACTTCGGTCGCTACCCGGCCAACAAAGGCATCGAGCCGTTCCGGCGTGCGGTCGCCGCGTGGCTGACCACGCGCTACGGGCTTGCGCGGCCCGTCGACGCGGAAACTGAAGTGTTGGTGCTTAACGGCACGCGCGAAGGGCTGTTCCTCGGAGCCATTGCCGCCAAGCGCTGGGTGACCCGTCGCGCCGGCAAACCTGCCGTCCTCATTCCCAATCCGTTTTACGCCGCTTATTCCGCCGGCGCGCTCGCTGCCGACTGCGAGCCGGTCTATCTGCCCGCCACACGGGCAACCGGCTTCCTGCCCGATCTCGGCGCGCTCGACGACACGCTGCTCGCGCGCACCGTCGCCTGCTATATCGCGTCGCCGTCAAACCCGCAGGGAGCGGTCGCAGATCGCAACTATCTCGACAGGCTTGTGAAGCTTGCGCGCCGGTTTGGCTTTCTCGTTTTTGCAGACGAGTGTTATTGCGAAATCTACAACAAGGACGCCCCGCCGGGCATGCTCGAGGCGGCGGCTCCCGATTTCGCAAACGTCGTGGTGTTTCACTCGCTATCCAAGCGCTCGAATCTGCCCGGCATGCGTGTCGGATTTGCGGCTGGTGATCGGCGATTTCTCGGTCCCTATCTCGAGCTGCGCAACGTCGCGGCGCCGCAGGTGCCGACGCCCGCGCAATATGTCGCGATTGCCGCCTACCAGGATGAAGCGCATGTGAAAGAGAATCGAAAGCTTTATTCGGAGAAATTCGATCTCACCGACCAGATCATCGGCAGCCGCTACGGCTACGAACGCCCGGCCGGAGGCTTTTTCCTTTGGCTCGATGTGTCGAAGCAGGGTGGCAGTGAGATCGCGACCAAAAGGTTGTGGGCCGAAGCCGGCGTTCGCGTGGTCCCCGGACGTTATCTCGCGCGCGAACAAGCCGACGGCAGTAATCCTGGCGCGGACTATATCCGCGTCGCCATGGTGCAAGACAAGACGGCTACGGCGGAGGCGCTGCATCGCCTCGTCGCCGTGCTCGGATAAGGATGTAAAAGCATGCGGGCAGCAGATCGCAGCCTCGACGTTATCGCCTTCGTCTCGGAGCATTTTCGCGAGATCATCCGGCGCCGGTTTAGCGAGCTCGCCGGGATTGCCCTGATCACGCTGGCATTGCTTGGCGCTCTGGCGCTTGCGACCTGGTCGGTGCAGGACCCTTCGCTCAGTCACGCGACGCAAAGGCCGATCCACAATCTGCTCGGTTATCCGGGCGCGATTTTCTCCGACCTGGCAATGCAGCTGCTCGGCCTGGCGGCAATACTGCTTCTGATTCCGGAAGCATTGCTCGGATGGCGGTTGCTGTCGCACAAAACATTCGGCGAGAAATGGCGAAGCCTGTTCTGGATCCTAGCCACGTTCCTCGGGGCAGCGTTTGCCTCGGCGCTGCCGCACATCGGATCCTGGCCATTGCCCACGGGGCTCGGCGGCGTCGCCGGCGATGCGGTGCTGCGCCTACCGGCGATGGTATTCGGCGCGCCGCTCGGTAGCCTCACCCGATTCGTCCTCTGCATTGTGTTCGGTCTTGCAACGGCGGTGACGTTGTTGGTCGCATGCGGCGGCCGAGTGCACACCAGGAAATCCGTCACCCGCGATCTCGATGAAGAAGAAGGGGAAGAGCTAAAGGACGAGGAGGTCAGCGAAGACCGCGCCTCGGCATGGCTCGGCATGGTCGTCCATGCGCTGCTGAGCTGGAAGGCGCGCGTCGGCCGGATCATCCGCGGCAAGGCGCGCGCGCGCACGCCGCTACCGGTCGTCCGCGGCCCACGGCTTGAGCCGCGTTTTGACGGCGACGGTAGCACCGCCGCATACGACGATGATTACGAAGATGAAGACGCTGAACCAGCTCCACGGAGGCGTGCGGCGCCCCGCGCACCTACCCGCCGCTCCGGCAGCGGCTACATGCTACCCTCGCTCAATCTTCTGGCCGCACCGCGCGCCAACGAACGCACGACTTTATCGCGTGAAATCATCGACGGAAACGCGGTGGCGCTCGAAAGCGTGCTGCAAGATTTCGGTGTGCGCGGTGAAATCATCAACGCGCGCCCTGGCCCCGTTGTCACGCTTTATGAACTTGAGCCTGCGCCCGGCATCAAGTCGTCACGCGTGATCGGCCTTGCCGACGACATCGCCCGCTCGATGAGCGCGGTATCGGCACGTGTCGCGGTGGTATCGGGACGCAACGCAATTGGCATCGAGTTGCCAAACCCTACACGCGAAAAGGTCTATTTGCGCGAACTGCTCACTGGCGAGAACTACAACGAAAACGCGGCAAAATTGCCGCTCTGCCTCGGCAAGACCATCGGCGGCGAATCCGTCATCGTTGACTTGTCGCGCATGCCGCACCTGCTGATCGCCGGCACGACCGGTTCGGGCAAGTCAGTCGCCATCAACACAATGATCCTGTCGCTGGTGTACCGCCTGCGGCCCGATCAGTGCCGCTTGATCATGGTCGACCCCAAGATGCTCGAACTCTCAGTCTATGATGGCATCCCGCATCTTCTCACGCCCGTCGTCACCGATCCAAAGAAGGCGGTCGTCGCACTTAAATGGGCGGTGCGCGAGATGGAGGGCCGTTACAAGAAAATGTCGAAGCTGGGCGTGCGTAACATCGAAGGTTACAACGCGCGCGTCGCCGAAGCCAAAGCAAAAGGGGAAACGCTTACGCGCACGGTACATACTGGCTATGACAAAGAAACCGGTGAGGCAATCTACGAGAAAGAACAGCTCGAACTCGAGCCGCTGCCTTTCCTCGTGGTCATCGTTGACGAAATGGCTGACCTGATGATGGTGGCCGGCAAAGATATCGAAGGCGCTATCCAGCGACTGGCACAGATGGCGCGCGCTGCCGGCGTCCATGTGATCCTCGCTACACAGCGTCCGTCCGTTGACGTCATCACCGGCACCATCAAGGCGAATTTTCCGACCCGCATATCGTTTCAAGTGACGTCGAAGATCGACAGCCGCACAATCCTCGGCGAGCAGGGCGCGGAGCAACTGCTCGGCCAAGGCGACATGCTTTACATGGCTGGCGGCGGCCGCATTAGCCGCGTGCATGGACCTTTCGTCTCAGACGAGGAAGTCGAGAAAGTCGTGCGACACCTGAAGTCGCAAGGCACGCCCGAATATCTTGAAGAAGTGACCGCCGGCGGCGACGAGGACGAGGACGGAAACCCGATCTTCGATTCGACGGGAATGGGACTGGCCGAGGGCGGCGATATCTATCAACAGGCGGTCGCCATCGTGAAGCGGGACCGCAAGGCGTCAACCTCCTACATCCAGCGGCGCCTTCAGATCGGGTACAACCGCGCCGCCACGATCATGGAACGCATGGAGGAAGAAGGCATCGTCGGGCAGCCTAACCATGCCGGCAAGCGCGAGATTCTGATCCCGGAAAACCCGACTGACGACCGCTATTGAGAATCGCCCCGTTCGTCATTAAGCCGGTTTACCGTTACGCTCAGTGGGCCGCGAAATCGCCACAGCCGGCCCCTATAGGCTTATCGAGATACCGTGGGGGCACGAGGCGGAGAACGTAATGGCGGCACACAACAAGGCGCGAACCGGTGCAAAACTGGGCTTTGCCGCGCTTTTGGCCTGCCTCACGGTTCCAGCACTCGCTCAGACCATCCCGCTTCCCACCCCGCGTCCGCCTGTCTTGCAGACCCAGGGAGGCGCACCTTCATCTTCTGCTCCAACCGCCAAGCCTGCGGTTCCGAGCCAGGCGCTCGGTGCACGGGCACAAGCACCGCAGCCCACACCATCGCACAACCCAATCTCCAACCCCTTTGCTGCCTTGCTCGGCAAGGCAAATGGTGCTGGCAAGCTTACCCCCGAGCAACGGGCGATTGTTGAGCGCGTCAACAACTACCTGTCCGCCGTGCAGACGCTGACGGGAAATTTTGTGCAGGTCGGCCCGGACGGCAGCCGCACGCAAGGAGACTTTTACATCTATAAGCCGGGCCGGGTCCGCTTCGAATACGATGATCCAAGCCCGATCGAACTGATTGCTGACGGCTCATCGGTCGTCGTGCGCGACCGCCGTTTAGCAACGCAGGATGTCTATCCGCTGTCACAGACCCCGCTGCGTTTCCTTCTAGCGGAGCGTGTCGACCTGACCAAAGACACAAACCTGGTATCCGTCTATGCCGACGACGTCTTTGTTACCGTCGTTCTTGAGGAAAAAAATGGGGTCGTTGGCACGAGCCGCCTGATGATCATGTTCAGTGCGAAGGACATGCAGCTCAAGCAGTGGACCGTGACCGACCCTCAAGGCTACGACACCACGGTCGCGGTCTATAACCTTGACACCAGCAAACGGCCCGACCCGGCATTGTTCAAGATCGACTACACCCGATACCACAATTGAAGTCGATTACTTACTTAAACCACTGGCACACGAAAATTAAGGCGTGGATGGCCGGGACAAATCCGGTCATGACGTTGGAAAGTGTGCGCCTGGCGTCATA
>DATBTA010000181.1:0-8522 GCA_036559505.1 Pseudolabrys sp.
GTCCCAATCGATCTGCATGCCATCACGGACTTCGCTCACCTCACGATAACTCATGCGTTCTCACTCCTGACGGATGGTACGGCGGTGCGTTATTTTTTCGGGATGACCGGTAGCAGCACATAAGGCTGCCGGCCGGGACCCGCGTGCAACATGACATCGCCGCCGAAGATCGCGGGTGGCCGGTCACGTGGGTCGTCATGGGTAAAAGGCCCGACACCGGTCCAGACCTTGCCGAGCGTCTCGACGCCGGCGCCCGGTTCGCCAGGATAAACATAGTCGGTGCCGCGAACGGACAGCGCGATCCGATAGCTTTTCGGCAGTACAATGCAGGTCGGCCAGACCTCGACGTCGACCTCATAGACCTGGCCGGGCGTCAGCTTCTGCTCCTCGTCGTGCGTATGATAGGGGCGGTACGGCAGCGTCAGCTTGGGGTCGAGCTTGCGATGTGAGCAGCGCAACCACCCTTGGGCGATCGGTGTGTGGGCATCGAGTGCGCCCTGAAACGTCACCTCTTTGAGGTCCGGCGTGAAGGCGCGCACCACAAGAAACAGGTCGGCGTCTTCGGTCGCCGACGACACCCACAATTTTGCGGCAATCGGGCCGGTGATCTCGACCTCCTGTTCGAGCGGTTCGGACAGGAATGTCACGCCTTCGCTCATACCGGAATAGGTCACCGTGCCGGCGGACGCTTGCGGCTCCATCGAGACGGTCATGTCCGCCGGGCGAATGTAGAATTTGGTCCATTGCGTGCGCGCGAGCGGCCATTCGTTCTCGCGCCGCTCGACGAATTTCTCCCCGGGGTGGCGGACCTGGAGCAGCACTTTCGGCTGTTTATCCCAACCCGTGTCCTCACCCTTGAGAAAATGACCGAAGAATTTCTTCTGCAGGCTCACTCCGTAATTCGTGTAGAAATGCGTCCAATGTTCGATGCCGTGCACCTCGAGCCATTTCTGGCTGGAAGCCGAGCGCACAAATCCCTCGAAATTTCCGCGCGGATGCAGGCCCTGTCCGCCCCAGTTTGCCGAGGACAGCAGCGGTGTCTCCACCTTGGTCCAGTCCGGCATGCGGGATTGCCAGTAGGGATCGCTATCGAGCTTGCGCGAGATACAGTCCTCGTAGAAATCGCGCCGATTGCGGCCCAGTTGCTGCTCCGACAGGGTCTCGGGGCCCGACACCCAGTCGCCGTTCATGCGGCTCTTGAAGCCGCGCGTGCCGCGGCCATTCTGTACCGAGTAGACTTGCGCCTTCGACCAATCCTGCACAAAGCCGCGATTGAATATTCCGCCATGGTGCGCCATGTCGCGATAGAAATCGGCCGCGCCTTCCCAGGTGCAGATTGCGGCCAGGTGCTTCGGCTGCAGTGCCGACGTCTGCCATTGGTTCTGCGCGTAATAGGAAATGCCGTTGAGGCCGACTTTGCCGTTCGACCACGGCTGCGTTCCGGCCCACTCAACACAACAAGCGAGATCCTGCGCCTCGCGTAAGGACCAGATATCGATCACGCCGGGCGAGCGGCCGGCGCCGCGGATGTCGACGCGAATGCAGACATAGCCGTCGGGGACCCATTTTTCCGGGTCGACGACTTCCCAGCACTGGTACTTGTTCGTCGAGTCGGTGGGCACGTCCGGTTGATCGGCGCACATGCGGTCCCACTGGGACTTGTAGAGATCCTCGAAGTGCAGCCACTTGGCATAAGGGCCGAGAGTCATGATCACCGGATATTGTCCGTCTGCCACCGGACGATAGATGTCGCAGCGGAGGACGATGCCGTCGTCCATCGTTATCGGCATATCCCAATCGATCCGCATGCCGTCGCGGATTTCGCTCTTTTCACGGTAGTCCATGGATCCTCACGTGCCTCTGATGCTGTGTCCCTGTTCGTCAAACAGGTGAATACGGCGCTCGTCCAGCGAGAGCGTGAGCCGCTCGCCGATCTTGGTGTCGGCCATGTCCAGGCCTTCACTGACTGCAACGAAGGCCCGGTCCGTGCCCGCGTCGAAATAGAGGAGGGTGTCCTTGCCGAGCGGCTCGACGAGCCGCACGGGCAAGGCGGTACCGGTCTTGCCGCCGACGTTGATGCCGACATGCTCGGGCCGAATTCCGAGCGTTCCCTTGCCGGTGCTGGCCGATTTCAAACGCTCCGGAAGCGGAATGTCGAAGAGCGCCGAGCGGAAGTGGGCAACGCCGTTGTTGCGCACGATCTCGCCGGCCACCAGATTCATCGAGGGTGAGCCGAAAAAATCGGCAATGAAGTAGTTCACAGGGTTTGAGTAGATTTCCATCGGCGAGCCGACCTGCACGATCTCGCCGTCACGCATGACGACGATGCGGTCGGCCAGCGTCATTGCCTCTTCCTGATCGTGCGTAACGAATATGAAGGTTCGCTTGAGTACCTGGTGCAGCCTGTCACATTCGGCGCGCAGTTCGCGGCGAAGTTTCGCATCGAGACTGGACAGTGGTTCATCGAGCAGGAACGTAGACGGATTTGTCACCAGCGTTCGCGCCAGTGCGACGCGCTGCGACTCGCCGCCCGAGCATTGCGACGGCATTTTACCCAGCAGATGGCCGATACGGACCATATCCGCGACCTCACGCACGCGTCTGCCACGCTCCTCCGTTGCGACCTTCTTCATGCGCAGGCCGAACTCGATGTTCTGCGCGACATTTTTGTGAGGAAACAATGCATGGCTTTGAAAAACCATGCCGAGATTGCGGTCACGCGGCTCCAGATCGTTAATGACGCGCCCGTCGATACGGATCTCTCCCGAAGTCGGATCCTCGAAACCGGCGATCATGCGCAAGGTAGTTGTCTTGCCGCAGCCGGATGGTCCCACGAAAACAACGAACTCGCCGTCTTCGATCGTGAAGTTCAGGTTCTTGACCGCCTGAACGGCGCCGAACGACTTGTTGAGGTTGATGAGTTCGATACGCGCCACGACTATCTCCGTACCATTCCGAAGCTGAACCCGCGGGCAAGATGCTTGCGAATGATGAGGCCGACGACCATCAGTGGAATTGTGATGCCAACAGCGAGCGCCGCCTGCCGGCCATAGACGCGCCCTTCGGTCGAGCCCTGATATTTTGAGAGCTCGATCGGCAGCGTTGACACCTGGGTCTTCGTGATGATCAGCGCGAGGAGGTATTCGCTCCAGGTCAGGATAAGAATGAAGAGGAAGGTCGCCACCAAGCCGGAGCGGATCAAGGGAAGGACGATCTCAAAGACGGTGCGCCAGCGTGAGGCTCCGAGTATCTCCGCGGCCTGTTCCACCTCGCGCGGCACTTCGTCGATAAAGCTCTTGGTCATCCACACGGCGTAAGGCAGCGTGGTCAGGAAGTAGACCATGATGACGCCTATGCGCGTGTCGAGCAGGCCAAGCGCTGAGTAATAAAGCGACAGCGGTGCGACGACCACGATCGGTGGAATCATGCGCAGCATCAGAAGCTGGAACATGCGGGCTTCCGACAGGATGCGGTAGCGCGACACGCCGTAGGCAAGAACCGAGCCGAAAGCGACCGCAAGGAATGTTGAACTGAACGCGATCACCGTTGTGTTCCAAAGGGAAACCAACGGCGTCTGGGAGGAGATTGCATATTGCGTCTGGTCATATTGCTCGGCACCGAGCCAGACGTTCATGTAATTGGTAAGCGTCGGCGGATCCGGAAAATAGACCGGCGGCCACGCGAACCACTGAATATCCGGTTTGAACGAGGTCGAGACCATCCAGTAGATTGGAAAAAAGGCGACAACCCCCCAGATGCTCAGGAGCGCATAACGGACGGTTGCGGAGATCAGGCGGCGGCGGGATCTGGTGACCATCGATCAGCTCTCCGCTTCCTTTGCCCGCAACTCGTACATCTGGTCGAGCGAGCGCTTCTCGCGCCGCAGCAGCTGAATTGCGATCAGCACGATAACGACCATCAAAACCATGACGATGTAAGACATCGCCGCGCCCTTCGAGATCTGGAAGTACTGCCAGGTCGTCATGAAGATGTAGACCGGCAGTGTTTCCGTCGCCGATCCCGGACCGCCCTGAAATAGCGACCAGGTCTTGGGGAATTCCGCCATCGCCTCGAGGAAGCGCAGCACCAGCGCGAGAAAAATGACAGGCCGCAGCAGCGGCAGCTGCACTTCCCAGAAGATGCGCCATTTCGATGCACCGAGGATCTCGGCAGCCTCGATCGGTTCCTTCGGGATGGCCGAGAGCCCGGCAAGCAAAATGATGAACGAGAACGGCGTCCAGTTCCAGATTTCGAGCATTGCGACAGCGGCGAGCGCGATGTCCGGATTGCTGAGCCATGCAGGTTTGAAATCGACGCCAATGATCTTCGAAATGAGGTCGTTGATCGGACCGCTTTGGTACAGCATCATTTCGGCCGTGTACGCGACGACGACCGGCACGGTGAGCATCGGCAAGATGAATATGATGTAGAAGAAGGCCTGGCCGCGAAACGGCTTGTACATCAGGTAGGCGAGCAGAAAGCCGAATACGAAGCAGCCCAGCGTAGAACTGGTCGCGAAAGCAAGTGAGCGCACGACGGCCCAGCCGAATCTCGGATCGGTCAGCACTTCCTGGAACAAGTCGAGGCCGACAAAATCCGCCTCCCACCACGAACCGAGGTACACCGTCCACTGATGGAAGGAGAAGTAAAGTTGCAACAACAGGACCGGCATCAGCAGGAACGCGAAGAGCGCGATCAGCGGCAGCAGCAAAGACAGCTTGAAATGGCGTACCGCGAGGCGCCGCGATTGACTGCGTGCCATGCTCGGGAGCTGTGTTTTGCCGGCTGGAAGAACGTCGACGGCCATGCCCTGACTCTTTGAGAATAGGGGCCCGGGGCCGTGAGGCTCGCCCGGGCCCATGCGGCGCGTCAGATCAGGTCGGTAAAGCCTTCTTCGGCATGACGGCCTTGTAGCTCGCGAGATCCTTCTTCAGCTTGGCGCGGCCGATACGCCCGATGATCGCGTTCCACTCGTTCTCGGTCTTCTTCAGCACGTCCTTTGCCGGCAGCTGGCCGACATAGGCTTCGGAAAGATTTTTGCCGAGAGCATCCTGGAATTCGAGGTAGCCGGTCAGGTAGATCGGCGGCGAGACGACCTGGAAATTCGTCTCGACAGCTTTAATGCCCTCAGGCGTGTAGGCTTTAAGCACCGGCTCCGCCTTCATGTGCTCCTTAGCCCACGCGTCGTTGAATGCGTTGACCGGATCCGAGACGATTGGAATGCTATTTTTTCCCGAGCCGAGCCACAACGCCATGTAAGCGGCTTGCGCCTTCCGCGGCGAGTACTTGTTGATCAGGATCGCCGCGAGCGGCGACGAGATCGATCGGTGGACCATCTTGCCGGTGAACTTGGAACCCGGCACGAGGCTGAAATAGAACTGCCCCACGGTTTTTGACTGCTTCGGGTTCGCGATGGTTTTGCACGTTCCATCCCAGTATTGGCAGCTGACCACGTGCCCCTGCGCAATACGCGGAATCATCTGCGGGGTGCCCCAGTTTGCGGCTTCCGGATGGTTCACCTTCTTGTCCTGCAGATAGAGGTCGACGGCGTATTGGCCGGCCGGCGTGTCGATCGTCGGTTTCATGTCGTCATCGAAAGGAAACCCGCCGGCGCTGTAGAAGATCATGTACCACCAGGTCACGCCGTTTGCGCGGTTTCGCAAATTGCCGGACCCGTAGAGGTCCTTTGACGGATCCATGAGGAATTCCTGCAGACGCAGGTTCTCTTCCCATGTCTCCGGTATTTTCAGCTCGACGCCGAACTTGTCCGCAAACCGCTTCTTGTTGTCGGGATTATCGATCAGGTCCTTGCGCGTATATTGAATGTGCACGTTGCCGTCGGTTGGAACACCGTAGGTCTGACCCTGGTACTTCATGAAGTTGGCGTAGTCGGCAACGGCATCGAGGTGAAAGCCGGCCTTCTTGATGTATTCATCAAGCGGTTCGAGATATCCCGCCGATGCAAGGGACGGGATCATGTTCGAGTCGATATGGATGAAATCGAACTGCGGCGAACGGGACAACGCTTCGGCCATCGCGCGCTGCGGGGCATCGAAGATCGAAATGTCCTGCACCGCGCCGATGCCGATTCCGGTCTCCTTTGTGAACTCGGCAATGACAGGCTTCATCGGCACGAGATATGGCGACCAGATCATTCCATTGACGTCCGCCTTTCCGGCTGCTTTCGCAGCCGCGATCGTTTGCTCCTCCATCGTCGCGGCATGGGCAAAGGGCGTCGTTCCTGGCACGAAGTTCGCCACGGTAAGTCCGACACTGCCTTGCAGGAACGTGCGTCGCGAAAAACCCGACCTGGACATGACTTCCTCCTCGCCTGTGTTGGCTTTATGCGTTTATTTGTGGGGTGATCCGGCAGAGTCTGATCCGCCGTATGAGAAATTGAGCCGCGATTTCGCGCCGCTCAAAAGGCCGAGAATGGACAATGGAAGAGCTTTTGTTGCCTGCGCGGGGCAGGGAACACACAAATTTTCAACCGGCCGCTCGCGAGAGGAAAAACTCAAAGGACCTCCCGTAACTCTGGCCTCCCGCACGCCCGGCCTTTGCTGCCAAAGCGCGTCAGGATGACCCGGTACAATCGGTGCGTTCAACTCCCCGGACAACCGCGTTATTGCCGCGGTTGATGTTTGAACACATCGTATGTTGAGCAACTTCAATCCGCAACATGATTGAAGGTCGCGGACATTTCGCGAGAGGAAAAGCAGCTGACACGGTGTCAGCTGCCCCGGCAGGGCGCAGCGTCAGGCAACGGCCTCGACGTCCCACTTTGGCGCTCGCTCGGGTGGGTCGGCGATGCGGATGTTGTTCTTCCGTAGTGCGGAAATGCTCCGCATCTCTTCATCGCTCAGCGAGAAATCGAAAACGTCGAGATTTTCGTTGATGTGGCGTTCCTCAAGCGCACGCGGGACGGCCGCGACCATCGGTTGCTGGATAAGCCAGCGCAGGCAGATTTGCGCGTGCGTCTTTCCGTGTGTCTTGGCGATCCTGCCGATGACAGGGTCGTTGAGAAGCTTTCCGCGCGCTACGGGGCAGTATGCGGTCAGGATCATGCCATGGCGCTTGAGTGCTGCGATCATGCGGTCCTGCGGCAGATAAGCATGATACTCGATCTGATTGGTCACCAGAGGCTCGGGACATACGCGCACCGCCTCGTCGAGCATGGCGAGCGTGAAATTCGACACGCCGATGTGACGCGTCATGCCACGGCGTTTCGCCTTGGCAAGCGCGCCCAGCGTTTCCATAAACGGCACTTTGGGCTGCGGCCAATGAACCAGCAAGAGATCGACATAATCCAGACCAAGCGCCTTGAGGCTCGTTTCCGCCGAGCGAAGAAAATCTGCCTCGCGCGCGTCCAACTCTGTGACTTTGGTGGTGACGAACAGGTCTTCACGCGCGATGCCGCTTGCGCGGATGCCTTCACCCACGCGCTCTTCGGTGCCGTATTTGCGAGCGGTATCGATGTGCCGATAGCCGGTGGCGATTGCTGCCGCGACGAGCTCAGCCGGACGATGCGGAAGCTCCATGGTGCCGAAGCCGATCGCCGGCATCTTTGCGCCGTGTGCGGTGAGGATGGGGGCTTTTGCGGACTGCATCTTCAACTCCGCGATAGAGGAAGCAACAAACATTAGTGCGGCGAACAAGCTACTGTAAATGTACACGCAAGGTGAGCGGGCAATTCAAGCCAGGCCGCGGGTTGAAATTACAACGTCCGCGTCACCTTGCTCAAATGCGGTGGCTTATCGGGGTCGTACCCGCGCCGTCGCGCGACCGCCTCGATGGCCCGATAGGCCGGCATGAGCATGGCGACCGGATCACAGGCCGGGTGACCGTCGCCGATCCAGGGCAATGTTCCTGCCGCACCACCGGCGGCAAACACCGTCTCGCGTGCCTCGTTGAGATCGCGCACGAGCTCGTCGATAGCAATGGCGGCCGGATCGTTCTGCCGCAGCACCAGCACGGGTGTCGCCGGCGTGACCGAAGCGCGCGGCCCGTGGCGCAGCTCAGCCGCGCTGTAGCCGAGCGCCGGTACGCGCAGGATTTCCGACACCTTGAGCGCGATCTCGCGTACGCAGCCAAGGCCGTAGCCGCGCCCGACGACAAAGGCCGCGGCGGCAGCGGCGGCACGCTCGGCCCAGGGCGACCAATCGCAAGCAAGCGCGCCCGACAATCGTTGCGGCAGATTTCGCAAGCCATCACTTAGATCGTCGTCTTGTGCGAGCGCCGCCACCAGTTGCGCGCCCGCAATCATCGACAGCACCACGGTCTTGGTCGCTGCGACGGATCGCTCGGTTCCTGCGCCGATTGGTAGCACCAGCTCGGATGCAGTGGCCGCGGGCGAATTTTCGTCGTTGACGATCGCAAGCGTCAGCGCGCCGAACTTGCGCGCCATCTGCGTCGCGTCGATGACATCGGGGCTGCGTCCGGATTGCGACACCACGACGAACAGAGCATCGCGAAAATCCGGCGGCCGATGGTAGGCCGTGACAACCGAGGGAGCGGCGGCGGAG